>JAICWX010000125.1 GCA_025934635.1 Streptosporangiaceae bacterium
CCGCGCCGCCGCGGCCATGCACGAGCGACTCGGGGCCGCCGGCTGGGCCCGCCTGTCGAAGCGGGCCCTGGCCGGGCTCCAGCTCGTCGCCGCGGACCGGGCGGCGAACGAAATGCGGCTGGTGAACGGCGTCCGGCTGCTCTGCTTCGCGGGCCGGCCGGTCCAGCTGCCCGACACCAAGGGCCTCGGTGACATCGCGGCCCTGATCGGAGCGCGCGGAGCCGACGTTCACGTTCTCACCCTGGTCGGGCATCAGCTCGCCCGGATGGGCGCCGACCCGGTCCTGGACGAACAGGCGAAGGCGGCGTACCAGGCGCGGCTGGCGGCCCTGGCCGGGGACATCGAGGACGCCGACGACGCGGGCCACCCCGGACGGGCCGAGGCGCTTCGCTCCGAGCGCGACGCGCTCATCCGCGAGCTCGCCGCCGCCGCCGGCCTGGGCCGCCGGGACCGCACGCTCGGCGATGAGACCGAACGAGCCCGCAAGACCGTCAGCGCCCGGGTGCGTGATGCCCTGGCCAAGGTCGGGCAGGTACATCCCGAGCTAGCCGATCACCTGCGCAGCTCGCTGCGGATGGGAACCCTGTGTTCATACGCGCCCGCGGATCCCGTGACCTGGAAGCTGGGCTGACCAGTCCGGCGCATGTTCTGGTAAATCCGGATACACCCCTGTGCCCTGATCGACATCCTCACCCCGCCGCCCGGACCTAGCGCTGGTTTCCGCGCTGGTGACCATGCCGAGGGCCAGGTCAGCGTAGAACTCGCCGAGCTGCTCGGGGGAGTCGGGCCCGTCCGTCCGGTACCACCGGACGAGATCGACGCCCAGCGAGAGAATGGCGCGGACGACGCGGTGCACGTCGACGGCGGCGAATGTCCCCTCGGCGATCCCGCCGGTGACGGCCTGGCGGAAGATGTCCGTGGACTGCCTGCGCAGGTGCAGTATCTCCGCATAGTGCCCGGGTGTCAGCGCGGCCAGTTCGTACTGGCTGACCCGCCCGGCGACGTGATGGTGCGCGTGCCAGGCCACGAACCGGGTGACCAGCGATCTCAGGTAGGAGGCCGCGCCGGCGCCGGCGTCCGCTTCCTGCAAGGTTTCCAGCGACCTCACATGCCCGGTCCTGATGATCTCGAACAGCAGGTGCTCCTTCGACCGGAAGTGCACGTACAGCGCACCGGGCGACAAGCCGATGGCGGCGGTGATGTCCCTGGTCGTGGTCGCGTGGAAACCGCTCGACGCGAAACAGCGCACGCCCGACGTCAGCAGGCTCCGGGCCACCTCTGCCCGCTGGCCGTCCCAGAGCTGCGCCGACCTGTCCGGCAGGCCGGGTGACAGCACGCGCTGGTTACCGGACCGGGGCACCGGAACACCTGCCGACCATCGCCGTCCTGCCTTTCGCTGTCCCGCGCGGTACCCGGCGAACGGTCAGGCACCTTGCCGTCGCCATGCCACCAAGCGTACGGTTCTGAGATAACTAACTATGCGCTTAGTTACCTCGCACGGCTAACTGCCGGCCTCCGAACGACCGGCATCACCGTCGAAAGGAGGGCACCGATGGAGGTGTCATGCGCGTTCCCGACCGCCCTGGATTCTCCTGACAACATCGCGCTGGCCGAGCAGCTCGGCTATCACCGGGCCTGGATTTACGACACGCCCCAGCAGAGCCCCGACGTGTGGATGACGCTGGCGCTCGCCGCGCAGCGCACCGAGCGCATCGGCCTGGGCCCCGGGGTGCTCGTGCCCAGCCTGCGCCACCCCATGGTCAACGCCGCCGCCACCGCGACGCTGTGCGCGCTGGCGCCGGGCCGGGTCGCGGTCTCCTTCGGCACCGGCTTCACGGGCCGCCGGGCGATGGGCTACCCCGCCATCTCCTGGGCGTTCATGGATTCCTATATCCGCGCCTACCGGGCCCTGCTCCGCGGTGAGGTGGTGGAGTGGGAGGGCGCCCGCATGCAGATGCTGCATCCGGACGGCCACGCGCCCGCCCGCCCGGTCGAGGTGCCGGTCCTGATCGCCGCCCTCGGCCCCAAGGGCAACAAGGTCGCTCGAGAGCTCGGCGACGGCCTGTTCGCCACCTTGACGATGCCGGAGTTCATGACCGACTACTCGTGGACCGCCTTCCTCGCCTGGGGCACGGTCCTGGACGAGGGAGAGCCGGCCGGCTCCGAGCACGCCCGCGCGGCCGCCGGCCCCGGCTGGGCCCTGTCGCTGCACGGCGCCTACGAATTCGGTGGCCCCGCCGCCGTGCGCACCCTCCCGCACGGGGACGAGTGGCTGAGGGTCATCGAGCAGGCCCCCGAGGATGAACGCCACCTCGCCGTGCACGCCGGGCACTGCGTCGAGCTCAATGCCGCCGACGAGGCCAGCTGGCGGGCCGGCGGCAGCAGCACGCTCCGGGACGTCACGCTGAGCGGGACCCGGGACCAGATCCGGCAGACCCTCGAGGACTACAGTGCCCGTGGTATCACCGAGATCGTCTTCCAGCCGTGCGGACCCGATATCCGGGCCGAGCTGGAGCGCTTCCTCGATGCGGCCCGCGGGTAGGCCGCCTTCACCGTCTAGGAGGATGCATGAGCCGCGAGATCAGCACCATCATCACCGGCATGTCCTATCTGGAAGGGCCTCGCTGGCATGACCAGCGGATCTGGTTCTCCGACTTCTACACCTGCCGCGTGTACTCCGCGGCCGAGGACGGCAGCGATCTCCGGACCGAGGCCGAGGTCGCCCAGCAGCCCTCGGGCCTGGGCTGGCTCCCGGACGGCCGCCTGCTGATCGTCTCCATGCGCGACGGCCGCCTGCTGCGCCGCGAGACCGACGGCACCCTGGCCTGCCACGCGGACTTGTCGGGCTACCTCGGCGGCCATCTCAATGACATGGTGGTCGACGCCCAGGGCCGGGTCTTCGTCGGCGAGTTCGGGTTCGACCTCATGAGCGGGGCCGACCTCACGCCGGCCGGCCTGCTGCGGGTCGATCCCGACGGAACCGTCACCAAGGTCGCCGAGGACCTGTGGTTCCCCAACGGCAGCGTGATCACCGAGGACGGCACGCTGCTGGTAGACGAGACCTTCGGTAACCGCGTCACCGCCTTCGACATCGCCGCCGACGGCACCCTGGCCAACCGCCGCACCTGGGCGAAGTTCGGGGAACTGCCGGGCGACCGCGAACTCGGGAAAATGCTCGGCCAGGTCGTCGTCGCCCCCGACGGCTGCTGCCTGGACGCGGACGGGGCGATGTGGATCGCGGACGGCCTCAACGGCCGGGTCATCCGGGTGCGCCAGGGCGGCGAGATCGCCGAGGAGATCCAGCCCGGCACCGGCGTCTTCGCCTGCATGCTCGGGGGAGCCGACGGCCGCACCTTGTTCATCTGCACCGCCCCCGACTTCCAGGAGGAAGCGCGCAAGAACGCCCGCGAGGCTCACCTGGTGACCGTCCGCGTCGACACCCCGCGGGCCGGCCTGCCCTGACCTGACCGGCTTACCGCGCCACCCGGTAGGTCAGGTGCATGTCGCAGATCACGAGGGTCATGAGTGCTTCCTTTCCGTGCGGCCCCGGGTCGGCCTGGACAGCTCTGTCACTGACACAGGCGTCGCTGGCTGCTCTTCTTCATCGGCCGGCCGCATCGCGCCCGGCCGCTTGCCGAATGAAATCCGGCCCGGCGGGTAACCCGGGTTGATGCCAGCGCGTTCCGCGCCGGACCGTGGATGTGATCACCGAAGGAGATGGCCGATATGACCGGCAGCGATCCGGGGCACGAGCCGGATACGTCCCTGTCCGCCGAGGATCCCGGGTATCTCACGGAAACAGGCCAGGCGGCCGGCGAGGACGGCTCGGTCGTCCCGATCATCGGCGGGCTGCCCGCCGCCGAGGGCTCGGCCTGGGACATCGGCGCCCCGCTGGACGAGCGCGGCGCGGGACTGGCCGAGGAACTGGGCACCGCACCGGACCAGGACGGCCGCGAGGACATAGCCGGCCGCTGAGTCGCGGCCGGCGGAAGACGGGGCCCGGACATGACAGCGCCCCCGGGAGCGTGTGCTCGCGAGGGCGTGCCGTGGCCGATGCGCAGGTCGCCTCACGGCGAAAGGCGCAACATGGCTCCAGCCGAACGGTATTCCATGAAGGCAATGGTTAGGCCCGGGGGACACTAACGCACCGACCAGAGGGCTCAACGCGAGCCCAGCCAGCGCTATTCCAGCCGCGGCCCAGAAGCGCAGCGGTAACGCCGCCAGCAGCTCCGGGAGGGCCCGATATATCGTCGTTATGCAGCTCGCGACGGTTTTGACCCCGGAGGACACATGACGGAAACGGCGGCCCGCCCGGCACTGAGCGACCGGTACACCGCCACCTCGGGCCGGGTGCAGCTGACCGGGGTCCAGGCGCTGGCCCGGCTGCCCATCGACCAGCACCGCCGCGACCTGGCGGCGGGACGATGCGTCGGCACGTTCATCTCCGGGTACGAGGGGTCCCCGCTGGCCGGCTACGACACCGAGCTCGGGCGGCTGAAGCAGGTGCTCGACGCGAACGACGTCACCTTCGTCCCCGGCCTGAACGAGGAGGCGGCCGCCACCTCGGTCCAGGGCAGCCAGCTCGCCTGCACCCTCCCCGGCGCCACCCGCGACGGGGTGCTCGGCATCTGGTACGGCAAGGCGCCCGGCCTGGACCGGGCCACCGACGCGCTGCGGCACGGGAACCTGATGGGCGCGCACCCCCGGGGCGGGGCCCTGGTCCTGGTCGGCGACGACCCCGCGGCCAAGTCCTCGACCCTGCCGTGCGCGTCGGACGCGGCCCTGGCCGACCTGAACATCCCGTACCTGTACCCGGCCGACAGCCAGGACGTGCTCGACCTCGGCCGGCACGCGATCGAGCTGTCCCGGGCCTCCGGGCTGTGGGTCGGGCTGAAGATCGTCACCGCGATGGCGGACGGATCCTCGACGGTCGACCTGGCCGCCGACTGGCCCGCCCCGCGGATCCCGGAAGGCGCCGGGACGCATACGCCCACCGCCCGCCTGCTGCACCCGGCCCTCGGCCAGCTCGAGCGCGACCTCGTGACCAACCGGCTCCGCCTGGCCAGGGAGTACGCCCGCCTCAACCAGCTGAACCGCGTCGTCGGCCGCGGCCCGGACGACGTCCTCGGCGTGGTCGCCGCCGGGCACACCTACCTCGACGTGCTGGCCGCGCTGCACCGCCTCGGCATCGGCGAGGACGGACTGACAAGCAGCCGGGTCCGCCTGCTGCGGGTCGCCATGCCGTGGCCGCTCGAGGAGGTCACCGTCCGCGAGTTCGCCGACGGGCTGGAGGAGATCGTGGTCGTCGAGGAGAAGCGCTCCTTCCTCGAGGCCGCCATCCGCGACGTCCTCTACGGCGGCCCGGCCCAGCCGGCCGTCACCGGCAAGGCCGACGCCGGCGGCTCCGAGCTCATCCCGGCCTACGGCGAGCTGGACGCCGACGCGGTCATCGGCCCGCTGCGGCGCCGGATGGCCGCCCGCGGGATCGCGACGACGGCCAGCCCTAGCCGGCCGGCCGAGCCAGTGCTCCTGCCGCTTGTCAGCCCCCCGCTAGCGAGCAGGGTGCCGTACTTCTGCTCGGGCTGCCCGCACAACAGCTCCACCAAGCCGCTGCCCGGGACCCTGGTCGGCGCCGGCATCGGCTGCCACGCCCTGGTGATGCTGATGGACGAAGAGCAGGCCGGCACGGTCACCGGCGTGTCCCAGATGGGCGGCGAGGGGATGCAGTGGATCGGCATGGCGCCGTTCCTCGACCGCGACCACTTCACCCAGAACATCGGCGACGGCACCTTCGACCACTCCGGCTCGCTCGCCATCAGGGCCGCGATCGCCGCCGGGGCCAACATGACCTACAAGCTGCTGTACAACCGGGCCGTCGCCATGACCGGCGGCCAGCGCCCGGCCAGCGGCATGACCGTCCCCCAGATCGCGGCGTTGCTGCTCGCCGAGGGGGTGGCCAAGGTCATCGTCACCACCGAGGACCTGAGCCGCTATAAGCAAACCAAGCTACCGAACGGGGTAGCCGTCTGGGATCGCTCCCGGCTCGACGAGGCGCAGCGGGTCCTCGCCGCGACGCGCGGCGTCACCGTGCTCGTCCACGACCAGGAGTGCGCGACTGAGAAGCGCCGCAAGCGCAAGCGCGGCAAGCTGGCCCAGCCCGCTGCCCGGGTGTATATCAACGAGCGGATCTGCGAAGGCTGCGGGGACTGCGGGCGCACCTCCAACTGCCTGTCGGTGCAGCCGGTGCCGACCGAGTTCGGCCGCAAGACCCGCATTCACCAGTCCTCTTGCAACGTCGACTACAGCTGCCTGGACGGGGACTGCCCGGCCTTCATGACCGTGGTCCCCGGAGCATCCGGCGACGGCCGCGCGCAGGCGGCCGGGGCGATCACCGCGGACGAGCTCCCGGCGCCGCCCCCGGTGGTGGCAGCCGGCTCGTTCGGTATCCGGCTTTGCGGCGTCGGCGGGACCGGCGTGGTCACCGTGTCGCAGGTCCTCGCCACCGCCGGCCTGATCGCGGGCTGGCATGCCCGGTCGCTCGACCAGACCGGGCTGGCGCAGAAGGGCGGCGCGGTCGTGTCCGACGTCCGGTTCAGCCGCTCCGGGCAGGCGCCGACCAACAAGCTCGGCGCCGGGGAGTGCGACCTCTACCTGGGGTGTGACCTCCTGGTGGCCGCCGACCCGAAGAACCTGGCGGTGACCGACCCGGACCGGACCGTCGCGGTGGTCTCGGTCGCCGAGGTGCCGACCGGGCCGATGGTGTCCGACCCGGCCCGGTCCTTCCCCGACCGGGCCGCCGTCAGCGCGCCGATCACGGCCCGGGTCCGCGACGGCGCCGTCCTGGCCGACGTGCGCCAGCTCGTCACCGGGCTGTTCGGGGACGACCAGTTCGCCAACGTCTTCCTGGTCGGTGCGGGCTTCCAGGCCGGGGCGCTGCCGCTGCCGCCGGACGCCATCGAGGAGGCGCTGCGGGTGAACGGCGTGGCGGTGGAGAAGAACATCCAGGCGTTCCGGCGCGGCCGCCAGTACATCGCCGACCCCGCCGCGGTCCTGAGCGCGGCCGGCCTGGACCGGCCGGCCGCTCCTGAGGACGGGGAGTCCCCGCTCGGCCAGCTGATCAGGACCCGGTCCGAGGACCTGACCGCGTACCAGGATCACGCCTACGCTCGCCGCTACCTCGACGTGGTCGAGCGGGTCCGCGCCGCGGAACAGGACAAGACGCCGGGCTCAGACGCCCTGACCGAGGCCGTCGCCCGGTACCTGTACAAGCTGATGGCCTACAAGGACGAGTACGAGGTGGCCCGGCTCGCCCTGGAGCCGGCCGCCGGCGCCGGGCTGGAGGCCGAGTTCGGGCCGGGCGCCCGCGCCTCCTGGCGGCTGCACCCGCCGGTCCTGCGCGCCCTCGGGATGAAACGCAAGATCGCGCTCGGCCCGTGGTTCGTCCCGGCGTTCCGGGTCCTGCGCGCGATGCGCGGGGTGCGGGGCACGTGGCTGGACCCGTTCGGCCGTACCCAGGTCCGCGTCGTCGAGCGCGAGCTGATCGAGGAGTACGCCGGCCTGGTCGACCAGCTGATCGCCCGGCTGAGCCCGGCCAATGCCGCGCTGGCCGTGCAGCTGGCCTCGCTGCCGGATGTCGTGCGCGGCTACGAAGACGTGAAGCTCCGCAACGTCGAGTCCTACCACCAGTTCCTGGCCGACCTCCGCGCCCAGCTCGACGCGCCGGCCGCCAGCCCGAGCTGACTACTACGGAGGGCTGATCGTCATGTCGATCACCGCGAGGCGGACTCCGGCAGCGGCCGGCGAGGCTGGTGGTCGAAGACCACGGCTAACCGGCATCGGTAAGCCCGGGCCGTTCAAGTACCACCTGCTCGGGACATGGTCACGGCGCTTTGACGACGAGCATCGTCTCGGCTATGTCGTAACGGAGGCAGAGATCATCATCCTCGCGGCCCGCTATCACTACTGACCTCACCCACGCCATTTACGCTGAGTGCGGATCGTCCTGAGGTTGCCTGCGAGGGCAGCCCGACCTCTTATCGCGGACGATCACCGGGTATTCGCCCGGGTGATCCTGCGGCTTTGTCGTTACTGGCCGCCTTGCTTTTTCGGGTATCGACCCCGGGTTCCGCTGATATGGTCCTGTTGTGCCGAAGTCGCCGATTCTCCCGCTAGCTGCCGCGATAACTGCCGTGGCGGTCGCCGCATCGCCCGCGCAGGCCGCATCGCTTTTAGCCGGAAGGCGCGATGACGTTAAGGTCGTGGCGTTTCCGCTTCTCGCGGTGAAGAGCCAGGTGCCGGCAGGCTTTGAGGGTCACGTCAGCCATTCATCCCACTCGTCCCATGTTTCGGGTACAGGCAGTCATGTCTCGCATGTTTCTCATGCCTCGCACGTCTCGTCGGTTCCTGCCCCGGCGCCGGCGAGCGTGGCGCCCGCCACCTCCCAGCCGCCGCCGAGCCCGGCTCCGGTGGCCAGTACGGCCTCGAGCAGCCCGCCTGCTGCAGCGTCCGCCTCGGGCGAACCGTCTGCGGTCGCACCGCCATCGGGCGACCTTTCGGGCAGTGCAGCGGACTTGGGGAGCGGCAGCCCGGCCGCGAGCAATAACGGGGGCTGCGCGTTCGTCATCGTCGCTCCGTTCAGCGCCCTGGCGGGATGGATCAGGCGGGTCATTCTCCGCGGGAGGGCGAGATGAGCCAGGTCGCTGACACAGCGGGCGCCGGTGCCGAGGCAGCCGGCGCGGCGGAGATCACGGTGGTTTTCGATCAAGCGACCGTGGGACTGGACGCATTGCAACGCAGCGCCTATACGCTCGCCGCCGAGCTGACGGCTGACATCCGCGTCCGCGGCTCGGACTACGTGTGCACGTTGTTTCCGCGCACGCCCGGCGTTGCCAGCGACGAACTGAAGCACCGGTTTCGCGCGGAGGTGAACGACCAGGTCTTGCGGGCGCGGATCGCGAAAGCTACTGAGCCGCTGCGGAATCTGGTCTTCGCGCTGGCGTTCTCGCAGACCGGCCTGGCCGAGGCTGAAGCCGGGGACCCGGCGTGATCAAACTGGAGCGGGCAACGACGGAACTCCCTCGGCAGGGCTGGCAGTTGCTGCCGTTGCGGTTTCACCGGATGGACGCGGATTCGGTGGTCCTCACCAACCTGGTGGGTGAGCACGTGTTCGTGACGCCGGACGAGCTGAGCGCCGTGGTAGACGGTACTTGCGCGGATCAGGAGCTGCTCGCGCGGCTGCGGGCGGCGCACCTGATCCAGGTGCCCGGCGAGACGCTTCCTGCTGAGCTGCTGGCTATCAAGCTGCGGACCCGGATGCGGCGCCTGCCGGACTCGACAGGACTGCACATCTTCGTGGTCACGCTGCGCTGTGAGCACACCTGCCGGTACTGCCAGGTGTCCCGGCAGGCGGCGGCGAAGAGCGAGTTCGACATGACCGAGCAAACCGCCCGCCGGGCGCTCGAGCTGGCCTTCCGGTCGCCGTCGCCGCACCTGAAGATCGAATTCCAGGGTGGTGAGCCGCTACTGAACTTCCCGCTCGTCCGCTGGATCACCGCTGAGGCCAGACGGATGAACTCCGAGCACGGCAAGGACCTGGCGTTCGTGATCGCGACGAACCTGGCGCTGCTTGACGAGGAGATCCTCGGGTTCTGCGCCGAGGAACAGATCGACATTTCGACCTCCCTTGACGGCCCGCAGGACCTGCACAACGGCAACCGCCGCCGCCCCGGCCGCGACAGCTGGCAGCAGGCGGTGCAGGGCATCAGGCAGGTGCAGGAACGTCTCGGCCCAGACCGGGTCAGTGCGCTGATGACGACTACGGAGGCGAGCCTTGACCGGGCCGCCGAGATCATCGACACCTACGCCGGACTCGGGTTGCGCGGGGTATTCCTGCGCCCGGTATCGCCGTATGGCTTCGCGTTGCGAAGCCGCGGCGGCGCGAATTACGACGTGGGCCGGTGGCTTGAGTTCTACGCGGCCGGGCTGGACCGGATCGTCGAGCTGAACCGGCAGGGCGTCCCGATGGCGGAGATGTACGCATCGATTATCGCGAAGAAGATGCTCACCAACGCCGACCCCGGCTATGTCGACCTGACCTCCCCGGCGGGCATCGGAATCGGTGCGCTGGTCTATAACTACGATGGCGACATCTACGCGAGCGACGAGGGCCGGATGCTCGCCGAAATGGGTGACCACACCTTCCGGCTCGGCAACGTGCACGACTGTTCCTATGCGGACATCATGCTCTCCGACGCCCTGCTGAACCCGCTCTCCGAATCAATAACTCTTAGCGCGCCGATGTGTTCCACATGCGCGTTCGAGCCGTACTGCGGTGCCGATCCAGTGTTCCACCACGCGACTATGGGAGATTTCACCGGGCATAAGGCGCTGTCGGCGTTCTGCCGGCGCAACATGGGCGTCTTCACCCTGCTTCTGCGGAAGATGCGCGACGACTCCTATTTCCGCGACCTGATGTGGCGGTGGGCGCAATGCTGAAACTGATCGGCCGCGCCGACGCGAGCGGGCTGACCGGGCCGATCGTCGGCGATGTATGGCGGGTCTGCCTGCCTGATGATCCAGGCTGCGGTCCCGCTGGAGCTGTCGCGTGCCTGCTGCGGGACGGTCAGGCAGCACCTCCCGGCTACGGTCTGTACCTCGCCTCCGGAAAAGAACCGGGGATGGCCAGGCCGCGTGACCATGAGGTATCCGCCGTGCCCGGTCCGGTGCTCAGTCTCGGGCCCGAGTTGGCGCACTTGGACGCGGGTGACATCATCCACGTTCCCGGCGACGGCCGGCGGGTCACCGTCTTGTGGAAGAACTCCGCCCGGCACAACGCCCTGCTGCTCACCGAGCAATGCGACAACTACTGCCTCATGTGCTCTCAGCCCCCAAAAGACCGCGACGACGCGTGGCTGTTCGACCGGGCAAGAAAGGTGATCAGCCTGCTTCCGGACGACGCGCGGGCACTCAGCTTCACCGGCGGCGAGCCGACGCTGAACGCGGACGCCTTCATCGGCCTCCTCGAGCACTGCCAGCGGGTTGCGCCCCGGCTCTCGTTGCACCTGCTGACCAACGGCCGCCGCTTCGCCGACTCCGCGTTCACTGACCGTTATGCATCCGTCGGCCTGACTGACATCATGGCCGGCATCCCGCTCTACGCGCCCGAGCCAGGCCTGCATGATTTCATCGTCCAGGCCGCCGGCGCGTTCGAGGAAACGGTGCACGGCATCCTCAGCCTGGCCTCGCTCGGCCAGGCGGTGGAGATCCGGGTCGTCGTCCAGCGACACACCGTCCCGGTGCTCACGGGCCTGGCGGCATTCATCGCGCGAAATCTGCCGTTCGTCGCTCAGGTGGCGCTGATGGGGCTGGAGATGACTGGCCTGGCCCGGCCGAACTCGTCGCAGGTGTGGGCCGACCCCGCCGATTATCAGAGCGAGCTTGCCGAGGCGGTCGGCACGCTCACCACTGCCGGGATCGCGACGCGGATCTACAACCACCAGCTATGCGTCCTTGACCGGCGCCTGTGGCCGTACGCGGTCCGCTCTATCAGCGACTGGAAGAATGACTACCTGGACATCTGCCGGTCCTGTACGGTCCGCGACGTATGCGGCGGCGTCTTCACCACGAGCGGCAACCGCCTCAGCCAGCACCTGCACCCGGTAACCTGATCAGTCCTCGCCTGATTTCACGGCGGCCTCTGTTACCCGCGGTCATTATCTGGCGGCTGGAACGGATTCGCCACGCGAACCCCGGTGTATTCCTGGCCGGCGTTGAGATCCTCTGAATAGAGCACGGTGCAGCCGATCTCGGCGGCACTACGGACGATCATCGCGTCCCGGAACGAGATCCGGGTGTCCTGGTGGATGCTGATCGCGGCCAGGACGTCGTCAGCCGCCGGAGTGTGTACATACCAGCGTGCGAGGTCAGCGATGATCTCCTTCGCCATTGCCGGGCTGAGCGGCTTGGCGATCTTCCGGGTCACGGTGACAAAGAACTCTTGCAGCACTTGGACGCTCAGACAGCCGTCTCGAGACTCCCAGAGTTGTTCGACCAGCGCCCTAGCCTGATCCCGCTTGTCGGCCGCGGAATCGTCGTGCGCGTACACCAAGATATTGGTATCGACGAACGCGCGGTTACCGCTCATGGAGGCTGTCCCGGCTCCAAGCAGCCTGCCCGCTGGTGCCGAGATCCATCCCCTCCCGCAGCCGGGCAAGGCTCCGGTCCCGGGCACGGGCGTATCCGGTTTCCTGCTCGACGAGATCCTTCAGCATCCGGGCAAGCAACTGCGACACCGACGTGCCGCGGCTTGCGGCCAGGATCCTGGCCGCCCGGATGTCGTCCTCAGGGAGCGACAGCGTGATGTTCTGGTTAGTCACGGCGATCCACCTCAGGCGATTCGACTAGTACACGTAAACCAGTGTAGCGCGGGATTACGTGATGTTCAGGCTCGTCCGCTTTCACGGCATCCGTCCGCAAGGCGTGATGCGATGAAGGCGCCGACGGGACGTCATCGCTAGGGGTCAGGGGCGTGGATGTGAGGTGATCTGTCATTGTTAGTTGAGGATTAGCAAGTACCCGGGCCACAGATGGGGAGCGTGTCCGCCCATGGCGGTTAATTCTGACGTGGCAGGCGCGTCAGCTCAGGCAGGCCGTGCACTCGGACCGCGCTACAAGTGGATCGCGCTGTCCAACACGACGCTCGGCATGCTGATGGCGACGATCAACCAGTCGATCGTGCTGATCGCGCTGCCGGACATCTTCCACGGGATCGGGCTGAACCCGCTGAGTCCCGGGAACACCAGCTACCTGCTGTGGATGTTCATGGGCTTCCTGGTGGTCTCCGCGGTGCTGGTGGTCTCGTTCGGCCGGCTGGGCGACATGTTCGGCCGGGTGCGGATGTACACGCTGGGCTTCGCGATCTTCAGCGTGGCCTCGATCTTCCTGACCGTGACCTGGATGCACGGCGCGGACGGGGCGCTGTGGCTGATCATCTGGCGGGTCGTGCAGGGCATCGGCGGCGCGTTCCTGTTCGCCAACGCCGCCGCCATCGTCACCGACGCGTTCCCGGCCGGCCAGCGCGGCCGCGCCCTCAGCGTGAACTCGGTCGCGGCCATCGCCGGGTCGTTCATCGGCCTCATCCTCGGCGGCGTCCTCGCCCCGGTCAACTGGCACCTGATCTTCCTGGTCTCGGCGCCGATCGGCGTGTTCGGCACCTTGTGGGCCTACTTCATGCTGCATGACATCGGGGTGCGCAAGCACGCGCAAATGGACTGGTGGGGCAACCTGCTGTTCGCCGCCGGGCTGGTTTCCATCCTGGTCGGCATCACCTACGGCCTGCTGCCCTACGGCGGCCACCCGATGGGCTGGACCAGCCCGTTCGTGCTCACCGCGCTGTTGGGCGGCCTCGCGCTGCTGGTCATCTTCGTGTACGTCGAGACCAAGGTGGCCGAGCCGCTGTTCCGCGTCTCGCTGTTCAAGATCCGGGCGTTCGCCGCCGGGAACGTCGCGAGCCTGATGCTGGCGATGGGCCGCGGCGGCATGCAGTTCATGCTGATCATCTGGCTGCAGGGCATCTGGCTGCCGCTGCACGGCTACGACTTCAGCCAGACCCCGCTCTGGGCCGGCATCTACCTGGTGCCGCTGACGCTCGGCTTCCTGGTGGCCGCGCCGCTGTCCGGGGTGCTGTCCGACAAGTTCGGCCCCAAGGCGTTCACCGTGGGCGGCGCGCTGCTCACGGGCGTGAGCTTCGGCCTGCTGATCTTCGTCCCGGTGAACTTCTCCTACTGGGAGTTCGCGCTCGTCATCGCGCTCAACGGGTTCGGCTCGGGCCTGTTCTTCTCGCCGAACTGGGCGGAGATGATGAACTCGGTCCCGGCCGACCGGCGCGGGGCGGCGGGCGGCATGATCGCCACCTTCCAGAACTCCGCGTTCGTGCTGTCCATCGGCATCTTCTTCACCCTGATGGTGGCCGGCCTGTCGAGCAAGCTTCCGGGCGCCATGTTCAGCGGCCTGACCGCGCAGGGCGTCCCGGCCGCCTCGGCCGCGCCGATCTCGCACCTGCCCCCGATCGGCGTGCTGTTCGCCTCCTTCCTCGGCTACAACCCGATCCAGCAGCTGCTCGGCCCGCTGCTGCACCAGCTGCCCCCGGCCCACGCGGCCTACGTGACCGGGCGCCAGTTCTTCCCGCACCTGATCACGGCCCCGTTCCACAGCGGTCTCGGCGTGGCCTTCGGGTTCGCCATCGCGGCCAACGTGATCGCGGCCATCGCCTCGGCGCTGACGGGCCGGCGTACGCCGGCCCCGGGCGCGCACGAGCCGCTGGGCTACGAACTGGCCGCCGTGGCCGGCGAAGGCAGCTTCGAACCCAGCGAGCTCGTCCCCGGCATCCCGGACGAGAGCGCACAGCCGCCCGATCAGTCCGACTAGAGATAATGCGGGATGAGCAAGAAGACGCCATGGGTATTCGTCGACTGCGAGGCGCGTGGCACCAGTCCCGTGCACGGCGTGCTGACCGAGTTCGGGGCCATCCACTACGACACGCGTAACTCGTTCCACGGACGCCTGTTCGAGGCGACGCCGGACCCGGTCAACCCCGCGATCAGCATCGTCGGCGAGCGCATAGCGACCGATGAGGAAGTTGCTGCGAGCTTCGCAGCCTGGCTGCGGGAGCATCTCGACGGCAGGCGGCCTGTCTTCGTGAGCGACAACCCTGCCTACGACTGGCAGTGGATATCCGGCCTGTTCGACCGGGCCGGAATGGAGAACCCGTTCGGCCACTCCGGCCGCCGTATCAGCGACTTCTGGGCCGGCCTCAACCGGGACTGGAGTGAGACCCAGGGCTGGAAGCGGTTCAGGAGGACAGCCCATGACCACAATCCCGTCAACGACGCGATGGGGAACGTAGAGGCCTTCGAGGAGATACTGCGCATAGCCAAAGGCTCCTGATCCGCCGTCCGTGGGCGGCTCCGCCCGCGTACGGGCGGAGCCGCCCTTCGGCGCTAGCCGTGCGGCGCCGGCGCATAGCCGGCTGGCCGGGCGGTGAAGGTGCCACGGCCCTGCGTCCGGCTGCGCAGCCGGCTCGCGTAGCCGAACAGCTCGGCCAGCGGCACGGTCGCGGTGACCACGGCGGTCCCGGCCCGCACCGCGGAGTCCGTGACGTGGCCGCGCCGGGCCGCGAGGTCGCCCAGCACCACGCCCACGGCGTCGTCCGGCACCGTCACGATGACGTCGGCCACCGGCTCCAGGAGCTGCATCACGCTCGCGCGCAGTGCTTCCCGCAGCCCGAGCCGGCCCGCCAGCCGGAACGCCAGCTCGGACGAGTCCTTCGGGTGGGTGGCCCCGTCGGTCAGGGTGACCCGCAGCCCGGTCACCGGATGGCCGCCGAGCGGCCCCTCGGCCAGGGCGTCCCGGCATCCGGCCTCCACCGCCCGGATGTACTCGCGCGGCAGGTGGCCGCCGGCCACCGCCGACCGGAACCCGAAGCCTTCCCCGTCCTCCGCGTCAGCGGGCTCGACGTCGAGGACGACATGGGCGAACTGGCCCGGCCCGCCGTCCTGCTTGACGTGCCGGTACACCAGTCCGGACACCCCGCGGACGACGGTCTCCCGGTAGGTCACCTCCGGCCGCCCGACGATGAGTTCCAGGCCGCACGCCCGGCGGATCTTCTCCACTGCCACCTCCAGGTGCAGCTCGCCCAGCCCGGAAAGCACCGTCTGGCCGGTCTCGGGGTCGTTCCGTACGACCAGCGACGGATCCTCCTCGACCAGGTGCGCCAGCTCCGACGCCAGCCGTCCGGTGCCGGCGGCCCGGCGGGCCTCCACCGCCACCGAGACCACCGGATCCGCCACCGTCGGCGGCTCGAGGACCAGCGGGTCCCCGGGGTCGCAGAGGGTAGTGCCGACCCGGGCTGCCTTCGGCCCGGCGACCGCGACGATGTCACCGGCGATCGCACGGTCCACCTCGGTGTGGCGGTCGGCCTGAACCCGCAGGAGCCGGGCGATCCGCTCGGTACGGCGGGCACCGGCATCCCATACGGCCGCTCCCTTCCGCGCCGTCCCGGAGTACACCCGCAGGTAGGTCAGCCGGCCGGTGGCGGTCGTGACCACCTTGAACACCAGCGCGGCGAACGACGCCGCCGGGTCAGCGGCCCGTTCCTGCCCCACCCAGGCCGCAGTGCCGCGCACCGGCGGCACATCCAGGGGCGACGGCAGGTAGGCCACGACGGCGTCCAGCAGCGGCTCGATGCCGCGGTTGCGGTAAGCCGAGCCGCACAGCACCACGAGGCCCTCGCCGCTGAGGGTGAGGTCGCGCAGCGCGCAGGACAGCGTCTGGGCGGACACGGTCCCCTGCGCGCAGAACTCCTCCAGCGCCGCCGGATGAAGCCCGGCCACCGCTTCCTCCAGCAGCCGTCGGCGCCGTCGCGCCTCGTTGCCCAGCCCGTCAGGCACCGGTCCTTCGTCGGCCGTCTCGCACCCGTCGGTCCAGGTCAGCGCCCGCAGGCGCAGCAGGTCGACTACGCCGGTGAATCCGTCCTCTCGCCCGATCGGCAGCTGCACCACGAGCGGCGCCGGATGCAGCCGCCGCCGGATCGAGCCGACCGCCGCATCGAGTTCGGCGCCTGCCCGGTCCAGCTTGTTGACGAACGCGATGCGCGGCACCCGGTGCCGGTCGGCCTGCCGCCATACCGCTTCGCTCTGCGGCTCGACGCCCGCCACGGCGTCGAACACCGCGATCGCGCCGTCGAGGACCCGCAGCGAGCGCTCAACCTCGCCGGAGAAGTCGACGTGCCCGGGCGTGTCGATGAGGTTGATCCGGTAGCCGTCCCAGCCGCAGCTCACGGCCGCGGCGAAGATGGTGATCCCGCGATCGCGCTCCTGGGAGTCGAAGTCGGTGACGGTCGTGCCGTCATGGACTTCGCCGCGCTTGTAGGTGGTCCCGGTGACATACAGGATCCGTTCGGTGATGGTGGTCTTGCCGGCGTCGACATGGGCGAGGATGCCCAGGTTGCGGACGCCGTTCAGCGGGTTGACGGGAATACGGTTCAGGCCGGTACGCACGGCACGGGACCTTTCGAAGTGATCTGTGCCAGGACAGCGCCATTCCCGCGGCGAGCCGACGTCCGGATGCCCGTGCGAAAACCCGGCCTGCCCAGGCCGGGCGGGCCAGGCGGCGAGCACGGGTCAGGGGCTCGTCACGAATTCCGGCGACAGCCGCGCGGCCGTCGCCGGGTGTCCTCCAGACACCAGAATCACGTCGTACCGCGGCTGGGGGACGGCGACAACGGTGCGGTGACGCACGGCTGGCTCCCTCGTTCGCGGCGGCGCGCTGCGACGAACCGCAGCGCGTGGATGGTCAGAACGGTAGCGAACCCGGCCCGCCGGGCGAAACCGGTTTTCCCGGCGGTGAGGGCCTGGCCGGGGCGTATCGGCGGCCGGACCTGCGATCGCGGCCATGCGAAGATGGCCGCATGCGCGTGCTGGTTCCGCTTCCAGACCGCGATTTCGATGTGACCGAAGTCGCGGTGCCGTGGCGGGTGCTGCATGACGCGGGCCATCAGGTCGTCTTCGCCACCGAGCAGGCCGGTACGCTGCCCGCCGCGGACCCCCGGCTGCTGGACGGTGTCCTGTTCGGGCAGCTAGGCGCCGCGGCCGAGGCCAAGAGCTACTACGCCGAGCTCACCCGGGACGCCGAGTTCACCGCGACGCTGGCGTGGGCGGAGCTGGACCCGGCCGCCTTCGACGGGCTGCTGCTGCCTGGCGGGCACGCACCCGGGATGCGGCGGTACCTGGGCTTGGTGGCGCTGCGACCGACGACACGGCGGCCTTCGTCGTGCAGGACGGCAACTACCTGTCCGCGCGCTGGCCCGGTGACGCCTACCTGTTCGCCCGCCGCTTCCGCGACCTCCTGCAACCCGCAGCCCAGCCCGCCTGACCCGCCCGCCAGTCGGCCTGCCTGGCAGCCGACCGCCACCAGCACAGCCCGGCTAATGACGACACGCACGTAGAACCGAACGATCGGGGCGACCGCAAGCTTTAAGGCGCTCGTCAGATGAGGAGCACAGATCTGGTCGATCTGGTGGCGACGGAGACCGGTCGGCGCGACTGCGGCGCGTGCTCATGTGCCGAAATGAGTGCGTACTCATGACGTATAAGGAACCTAGCTTTGTATACTCACGGTAGTTCGCGGCGGTAGACGATTCCGATCGTGCGGGTGGAGGCATGTCGACGAGGCGGGCGATCTCCTAAATGGCGACGTCGACAGGGCTGTATCTTCGAGCATCTTGATTATTCTGCCCGGTATGCAGATCTGAGGACATGGATGTGTTGGCGGCTGAATACTGACCTTGACACAGTTTCTGCGGGGTCAGCCGGTGAGCAGGACGCGGAGGCGGAACTGGTCGGGGCTCGCACGTCCGTACTTCTGGCGTTTGAGCATCTTGATGTGGTTGACGTGGCCCTCTGCGCTGAGCCGAAATTGTTAAACAGATCCTTAGTATTAACAGAGGGGTGCGCCATGCCGGTAGAAATCCCTGTGTCTAGCTATAGTTGGTGGCCTCCTCTGTTACCGATACGCTCTTCATCTAGCTCACATGTGACGAGCCTGAGAGCGCAGGGGCCACGCTAAAACGAGCATTCACCTGCGCGGGCACCCTCCTGGTGCGATACTAGGGGCGTGAACTGGATCTTGTTCCTGTGGATCTTTGCAGGAGTCATATTTACGATAATCATCGGGATCCTTGTCGATAAGGCGACCAGCAAGTTGTCCGCGACGCTGGTAATGGGAATCCTGCTTGCGGCAATTGCCGCAAGCGCCGCATCGTATGCGGTAAACCAGGAAGAAAATC
Source organism: Streptosporangiaceae bacterium (assembly GCA_025934635.1). Next base: position 18,842 of record JAICWX010000125.1, read on the forward strand.
AAGCTAAGGCTATAGTGGCGGCGCCTCGTCCGACAGGTATCGCGGCGTCAACAGCACACACCGCATCGTCGACTAGATCGAAATCGGCAAAACATCGCTCGCGTCCCACCCCGCTTCAAACAAAGTCTACTGTCACTAGGGTAATTCCCTCTGCTGCCGCAGTGACGCCCGCGCAGTCGCCGCTCAAAGTAGCCCTTGCTCAAGGGCCTTCCGCAGTGAACTCAAAGACAGGTTGCTCGCTGGAAAATGGTTGCTTCTACCTCGACTGGAACCTTGAGGGGAATTGGAGTTCTAACTCCCATAGTGTCCGGTGTTACGAAAACGGTTACCTTATGGACGGGACCCCTTACGCCACCACAAAGTCGTCCGATGAAACGGTATGTTGGGGTTCAGTTGGAAACGATTACTACGTGGTGGTTGACGGTATCAAATCTCCGACAATCGAGCTGCATGGAACATAGCCGGTTGGCCTATCTACGTAGCGGTAATTCTCGAAGTCGGCGGGGCTGCGGCAGCCCTGTGGGGCTTGATTACTGGACCTTGTCTTAGCGGACGTCCCGGCTGGAATATCACTAAGTGATCATTTCGGCTGCCTACCAGCTCATACGATGCCTACATAGTTGCCTAACGGTGCTGACCCGGTACCGAGTATCCAGGGTTGAACTCTGATGCTCCGGCACGAGAACGCCGTGCTGCGCCACCAGGCCGGCTGGCTCCGTTACCTTACGGTCGACCAGCTGACGCCGGCGGCAGTGTCGCGACTGATTGCCGCTTCCGGTGGGCGGAAGTGTTCGCGATCACGCCGGCGGCACTGCTCATCAGGCACCGGCGGCTGGTCACGCGCAAATGGGACTACATCAGCCGTCGGCGCCCCAGACGGCCATCCACGGCGGTCGCGATCCGAAGGGTCGTACCCATATTGCGACGGAGAAGCCCGTGTGCGGACACTAGCGGTAAAGTGATAGAGAATTCACTTGATTCACTTGAGTACCAGAGATGCCTTAATTCATCATCTGATTGAGGACGGTCAATCACTAACACGAATCATGTTTGCCTGCGACCGCACTCTACTCGTGCGCATCGGGTAGGCTGTGGGCACTAATTGGCCTGCTTGGGTGGAGTGGGAATGCCCAATTATTCGACTTGCCCGGTGTGCTCTCAGAGAACCGAACTCACGCCAAAGCTAGGCCGGTTCAAAGCGCATGCCATCAACGGAACCCGATGCCAGGGCAGTGGAGAGCCTGCTCCGGTGAAGCAGTCGAAATTCAAATCAGTCAAAGTCATCGTGTCTATCCTTACTGGCGCTATCGCCGCGGCCGCCGGCGTAGTCGCCATTCTGCAATTCATAGGCGTCTCGCCTTCGCAGTCAAAGCCGACGGCATCCGCCACCAGTACGACCATATTGCCTCCCGTCAAGATAGCCAGTTCGCCGCGCCAGCTGGTAAGTTCCAACAGTGCAGGCGAAGTCGGCGACGGAGATAGCGGACGGCCCAGCTTCGACGCATCCGGACGCTACGTCGTGTTCACTTCGGACTCGACCAACCTTGCCCCAGGAGCCACGAACGGCCAGTACAACATCTACCGTAAGGATAGGGAGTCAGGCGCCGTTTACCTGGCCAGTTCCGGAGTGAACGAGGAACCGTCTAACGGGAGTAGTCAATTTCCGGTCATCTGCTCGACGGGCAGATTCATCGCCTTCGCATCTGCCGCAACCAACCTGGTACCGGCTGCCCCTGGAATCGATGGCAGTAACTATCAGGTGTATGTGAATGACACTCTTACCCGTCAGACCTATCTGGTGAGTGCGACCAGTACAGGCGAGGCTGCAAACGGTGACAGCAGGAACCCGATGTTCAATTCTGACTGCTCCGAGGTGGTCTTCGAATCTTCGGCCACCAACCTGTCCGCCACGAACGGGGCCTCAAATGTCTATGTCAAGAACCTGCTGTCTCAGTCGGTTACCTTGGCGAGTACAGGCGACGCGGGCAGCTTGCTGAACAACAGCAGTACTCATGCAGCAATTAACCAGACGGGCACCATGGTGGCCTTCACTTCTTGGGCGACCAACCTCCCGCGAGCCACAGGCGGCATGCCAGCGATGTACCTGCGGAACTTGCAGACAAGAAAGACCGTGAATGTTAGTACGGCGTTCATGCACTTCTGCTCCACAGCGAAGGGATACAGCTGGCCGTCGTTTAGCCCCGATGGCCGCTATCTTGTCTTTACCTCGGTGAACTCAAGCGGAAACCCCAACTTCAGAGGTAATTGCGTATTCGTTTGGGACACCGAAAAGCACCGGAGCGCCATAGTCGGCGCTACTGGAACACCTGTTGGTTGGAGTGACGCATGTGTCACCGGCGTCAACAACGGCACGACCTTCGCTCCGGAGATCAGCAATTCGACGCATACGCATCCCTACCTGATCCTGTTTACCGTCGCACGTCCAAATGGCGCCTGCAGCCTAGTCCTCCGGGATTTGCGAGGAAACGATATCCCGGTCAAGTCGGGAATCAATCGAGGACAGATTCTTGAACCGAGCATCAATAACTCAGGTGATTACCTGAGCTGGGACGTCAGCGGAAATCGTCAGCAGGTCTATGCTTGTAAACTGGCGAGCTGCACACAAGGCCTATCTTGAAACCTGCAGCGACATTTCCGCGGAAACGCCCTCGCATGCCGCAGATAGATCGTCTGCTCGAGTCACTGCGCACCCGCGGCCGCATCCCGTAACGTCCTCCCCTCCGGGAAGCCCGTTTCACCGGGCTGCGCAGGCTGCGGGCGGGAACGTGCGAACCTTGGCAGGTGACCCAGACCAGGCCATCGCCGCAGGCGAAGAACGCAGACGGATACGATCCTGGCCTTTCTCGGAGCCGGGCTGTTTCAGCAGCCCTCACGCGCAATAGGGGATGCTCAGCGTAGATCTTGGGTTGTTGTTTCCCGAAAGTGCTCTGGCTGGCCGATTTGGCAGTAGACAGCTGGTTGGATTTCCTCGCGTCAGTCACCGTTCTTTGCGTAGACGGTGACGTCGAGATTCAATTGCGAGTCATTCACTGATTTGATGATCACGAGTGCCAGGCGGTTTTCACTTGTGATGACGCAGAGAAACGGTGTCCTCTCCAATCGCGTGATGGTGATCGAAGCCTTGCTGTAACCAGAGGCGTGATTACAGGCGTCATAGCTGGGTGTTCCAGTCATGGCGACCGCACCGTTAGACCACGTTTCGATCTCGAGATCAGGCGAATAGTAGGTCAACTCTACATCTGTGGTGTTGACCTTCCACGCGTGGTTGCTCGGGTCGGCGTCAAGATCGGCACTGTCGCCTCCTGACGTCAGCACAAGTGGATCATGATGATAGATCCCTGGAGAGCCTGAATTTGATGCTACGGGGGTAGGCTGCCCGCCTGCTGTCGGGGTATTCTGCCCGTCGTTGTGCAAGGCCGCGATGCTTGCCTGTGCCTGCGCCAGCTGGCCTTGGAGGGAACTCTTCTGCTGGATGAGCGTCTGCACTTGGGCGTTTGATGCATCGGCCTGACTTTGTGCCGTACTAGCGGCATGTAGCGCCGGCAAAATGCCAGCTACAGCGCCGACGATCGCAGCAATGCCGACAACCACGGCTGTGCGGAACTTGATCGTCTCGGTCTTGAGAGCCAGCTCAGCAGCATCTCGCGGTTCCTCGGCCATTTCCTTCCCCCGTCCACGAGCGTAACATCACGCGGTAGAGGCCACGTGAGCGTCACCACTGTATGCTAGATGAGCTAAGCGATACGCGGTCGCCGTGACACATGCTGATCGCTAGCCTTTCGCGCCAGCAGACGAACCTCAGATACCCGTCCGTGCGGGAGCGGGAGCCTCCCCAGTCGGAAGCGGGCCTCGGGGCCGCTTTGAAAGCGCGGAGAAGTTAGCACAGTCTCGACAGCTCTTCTCATTCTCTGGAGACGGTTCCACGGACTGCTCTCTTACGGTTCTGCGGTTATCAACCGCTACCAGCGCAAAAGCCTTTCGCGGGAGGCGCAGAACCGATGATCTGTAATGTCCGAACGCGCCGCGACTGACTGATTTTCTTGCACGCGTATTCGGC
>JAICWX010000621.1 GCA_025934635.1 Streptosporangiaceae bacterium
CTCCGACCACCTCCCCGTACTAGTCGAATACGACCCGGCCGCGGCGCTGGATACTTAGCGACGCCTCGGTTCCCCGAGCGCCGGTGTGCCGCTGGGGACCTGTGTCCCCCTGGGTACCTTCTTGCGTACCTTGTGAGACTCCTGCCCCACGCGGACCGGGACGGCTGGGGAAGCTGTTACTTCTCTTACCATCTCTTACGACCGTCGGCGGCGGGTGGTGCCGGTGTCGTGCGGGGTGGTATAGGCCAGGCTGACTACTCGCCTGGCAGTCATCGGATTTATGCGTCGTTACTGCCTTAATGGAACTAGATGTCTCATTTCCACGGTCTGAAAATAGGCATTTTTGCCTACGCAGAGGAGTACTGGAGGAAGAGTTCCGTAAGCAGGGACCTTGCCGGTTTGGCAGATCTGCCTCGGTTGCGGGCGGTATAACAGATGCGGAGCCGGGGTGGCGCGAAGGAGGGAAGTGCTGGGATACCGCAAGACTCCTGCTGGCCCAGGGAGGCTCCGGCCCCGGGATGATCTGCGCTGCGAGGGCATGGTCGCCGCTCGCGGACGGATGTGATCGTCCCGCGGCGGCGCTGGTCGCTGGGCCCATGGCGGCTGCCGGTCCCCGTCGTAGCGGACCAGGAGCGCCGCCGATCCAGGGCAGTTCCGCGTTTGTCTCACCGGCCCGAAATCGTCCGTAGATCATTTTGCCGCCAAAGCGTTATTGGCGCTGATATAGTCGCTAGGCCAAGCAACCGGACTAGGGACAACAGCCAGCGTTCTAGGCGTCGCAAAATTGGTCTTCTCTCGTCTATCACGATCCTGAGGAGGTTACGCGTGCCAACGACCGTCGGCCGTCCACGCGGTCGTCAGGGTGTGCATTCGGGGGCACAGGGAGCGGCTGGCGACCACATGGGGAAGATCGCCGCAGTCTCGGTCTCCGCCATCGTCGTAGTCGTAGCCGTACTGGCCGTCACCAAGATCGGCCATGTCATCGATGCCGCCACGCAGCACTTCATGCTCTACTACGCCGGAGTGCTCGCGCTGGTCGGCCTGACCGGTTCGGTGCTGCTTGGCCTGGTGGCCACCGACCGGATCGTCATGACGCCAGGCCACCGGGTGATGGCCCAGGCCGTTCACCGTGCCTTTTCGTTCGGCACGCTGGCCTTTCTCATCATTCACATCACGACCGAGATCCTGGCCCAGCGTTCCCACGTCCTCGATGCGGTCGTGCCTTTCCTATCGCCGTACCGGACTTTTTATATCGGCCTCGGCACGATCGCGTCGGACCTGATCCTCCTACTCGTTATAACGAGCATTCTCCGTAAGCGGTTCACTGCGCACGGTAAAGCATGGCGCTGGCGGGCTATGCACTACAGCTCGTACGTGGCGTTCGTCTTCGGTGTGCTGCACGGCCTGCTCGGCGGGCGGGCGGCCAAGCCGTACGTCGACTGGAGCTACGGCTTCGCGATCGCGGTGACCGCCCTCGGCCTGGCCGTCAGGTTCCTGGCCGTCTCGCTGCGGCCGAAGGAGAGCCTGAGCACATCGCCGAGCGTCGACCGGGCCGGGCCTGGCAGTGCGTCCCCGATGCGGGCCGCAGCCATGGCCATGGCGCAGGCGCAGCTCAGCGGTGCGCAGTTCGGCAGTACCGTCCAGGTGCTCCCGGCCGCCCTAGGCGCGGGCGGGGTCGCCGACACCGGCTCATGGACCGCGACGGCGCTCCCGATGCAGGGCCGGTCCCCGGCCTCCGGGCCGCTCGCGGCGATCGGACCGGCTCCCGACTACGGCGCCGATTACGGGGCTGTTCCTGATTACCGGACCGCTTCTGATTACGGCGCTGCCCCCGCCTACGTCGGGGCACCGCCGGTCATGGACGCCTACGGCGCGATCCCCGACCCGTACAGCCCGGTCCCGGACCCCTATGGCGACCTCGGCTTCACGCCGCTGGGCGCACCGCCGTACGGCGACGACCCGCAGAACGGGATGCGGGCCCGTCCCTACGTAACCGCGGAACCGTCCATGCCCGCCGTGGGCGGCCCGGCCAGGCAACCGCGGTACGAGCCCGGATACGACGGGCCGCCCCGGTTCGAAGGCGCCCCGCGCGGTCACGGTGACGTGCCTCAGGACACGCTGTCCTCCTACCCGTATGGCCCGCCTGGGCACCGGGCGAAGCCCATCTCGCCCTACCCCGAGGCCTATCAGGACCGCGGCGCTCCCGAGGGATATACGGCGCCGTGGCCGGCCCCGACGGAGCCGGCGCGGCCCCGGGCGGCGATCGCCGGGCCGGCGCGACCGGCGGAGCGGAATTCCGGTCCGCAGCCCCGGTTCGGCAGCGGACCGATGCCCCGCCCGGATACCGGTCCCATGCCTCGTATTGATGCCGGTCCCATGCCGCGTCCGGATACGGGTCCCATGCCGAGGGTGGATAGCGGTCCGATGGCGCGTCCGGATACGGGTCCCATGCCGCGGCTGGATAGCGGGCCGATGCCGCGGCCGGATACTGGTTCGTTTCCGCGGGTCGGTGGCGGTCAGCCGCCGCGTCATGGCACCGGTCCGATGCTCCGCGCGGGCACGGGGCCGATGCCGCGAGCCGATTCGGGGCCGCCGCCTCCGCCGCGGCCGGGCACGGGTCCGATGCCACGCCCGGATACCGGTC
>JAICWX010000321.1 GCA_025934635.1 Streptosporangiaceae bacterium
AGGTCGGCCGCCAGCTCGGCCGGCGCCTCCATCGCCGGGAAGTGCAGGCCGCGCGGGAACTCGGCCCAGTGCGCACCGGGCGGCGCCGGGACCAGCTTGCGGACGGTCTCGTCGGCGCCGAAGACCGCGAAGCCCTGGGGCACGGCCGGCCGGGCGCCCCAGTCGGACGCGTGGGCCTGATCGTAGAGGGTGTGCGCGGCGCTGGCACCGGAGCCGGTGAACCAGTACAGGCTGACCGTGGTGAGCAGCTGGTCGCGGTCGACCGGCAGGTCGGTCCACTCATGGACCTTCTCGGCGATCCACGCGAGCTGCAGCAGCGGCGAGTCGGCCAGGCCGTAGCCAATGGTCTGCGGCCGGCTGTTCTGGATCGCCAGGTAACCGGAGCCGTCCCGGCGGAACGCGTCCATCCGGTCCAGGATCAGCTTGTCCACCGGGTCGCTGGCGTCGAGCCTGTCCGCCATCCCGGGGATGAAGGTGGCGACGCCGGCGGCCGTCAGCGGATCGGTCACCACGTGCATGCCGGTGACGTGCTCGCCGTCGAGCCCGGCCACCAGGCCGGACACGCCCGCGCCGACGTCGCCGCCGTGCACGCCGTACCGCTCGTAGCCGAGCCGGCCCATCAGCTCGATCCAGGCGCGCGCGGTACGGCCCATCGTCCAGCCGGCCGCGCTCAGCGGAGTCGAGAACGCGTACCCGGGCAGGGACGGCGCGACCACGTGGAAGGCCGCCCCCGCGGCCGGGTTGACCAGCGGCTCGATCAGCTGCAGGAACTCGGCCACGGAGCTCGGGTAGCCGTGCGTGATCAGCAGCGGCGTGGCACCGGGCTGCGGTGATCTGACGTGCAGGAAGTGGATGCGCTGGCCGTCGATCTCGGTGGTGAACTGCGGGTACCCGTTGAGCCGCGCCTCGGCGGCGCGCCAGTCATAGCCGCCGCCCCAGTAGGCGGCCAGCTCTTTCAGGTCGTCCAGCGGGATGCCGCGCTCCCACCCGGTACCGGGCAGGCCAGTCGGCCAGCGGGCACTCGCGAGCCGGTCGTGCAGCTGGTCGACCTCGGCCTGCGGGATCTCGATGCGGAAGGGCTGGATGGCGTCGCTCATCGCGGTTCTCCTTGTCGATTCGGCTGAGTGGCTCGCGCTCATGAGAAAAGGCTAGGAACAATAGAGGAACGTTTTGTTCCTAGTTAGGCCGGAGAATCGCAGAATGCTGGAAACCTCGGCGCGGCTTCTGCGCTTGCTGTCCCTGCTGCAGTCCCGGCGGGACTGGACCAGCACCGAGCTGGCGGCCCGGCTCGGCGTCACCACCCGCACCATCCGCAACGACATCGGCCGGCTGCGCCGGCTGGGCTATCCGGTCGAGGCGCGGCCCGGCGTGGCCGGCGGATACCGGCTCGGCGCCGGCGGTGCCCTGCCGCCGCTGCTGCTCGACGACGACGAGGCGGTGGCGATCGCGATCGGGCTGCGCACCGCCGCGAGCGGCTCGATCGCGGGGATCGAGGAGACCTCGGTGCGCGCGCTGGCCAAGCTGCAGCAGGTATTGCCGGCCCGGCTGCGCCGCCGGGTCAGCGCCTTCCAGTCCTACGCGCTGGCGGTGCCCGCCCCCGGCCCGCGGATCGATCCCGACCTGCTGACCGTGATCGCGGCCGCCTGCCGCGACCATGAGCGGCTGCGGTTCGACTACACGGCGCACTCCGGCGCGGTCAGCCGCCGCTCGGTCGAACCGTACCGACTGGTCAACGACCGGCGGCGGTGGTACCTGGTGGCCTGGGACACCGACCGGGACGACTGGCGCACCTTCCGGGCCGACCGGATCAGGCCGCGGACGCCCGCCGGTCCCCGCTTCACGCCCCGCCCGCTGCCGCCCGACCGGGAGATCGCGGACCGGGTGGCCCGCGGCGCGGCCGAGGCCACCTGGCGGTACCGGGCGCGGGTGATCGTGCACGCGCCCGCGGCCCACGTACGGGCCCGGCTGCCGGTCCCGGTCGAGGTGGAAGTGCTGGACGAGAACCGGTGCGCGTTCACGCCGGGCTCGGACCACCCGGAGCTGCTCGCCCTCTACCTGGGCATGCTGGGCGCGGACTTCACCATCGCGGACTCACCCGAGCTGGTCGCCGCGCTGCGCACGCTGACCGGACGCTACCAGCGGGCGATCGACGCCAGCCCGCCTGCGGCCCGCCCGCCTGCGGCCGGGCCGTAGCTCACACCGCGGCGCCGGGGCCGGGCAGCACGTCGACGTCGCCGGCGTGCATCGGCTGCCCGCAGCGGGCGCAGCGCAGGTCGACCTGGCTGATCTCGCCGCAGGCGTGGTGGCGGTAGAGCACCGGCGGGCCGTCCGGCCCGGCCAGCCACTTGTCGCCCCAGGCGACCATCACCATCAGCAGGTCGACCAGCTCGGTGCCCCGCTCGGTCAGGACGTATTCATAGCGCGGCCGCCCGTCGTAGGGCCGCCGCTCGAGCACGCCCCGCTCGACCAGGTGGCCGAGCCGCTCGGCGAGCACCTTGCGGGAAATGCCGAGGTCCGCCTGCAGCTGGTCGAAGCGGGTGAACCCCACGTACACGTCCCGCAAGATCAGCGGCGACCAGGGTTCCCCGATGACGTCGAGGGTGCGCGCGATCGAGCACGCCATCTCGGCGAAGTCCGTGCGTTGCATGACCTCAACCTACCACCTGGGGTTCCCTAAGGGAACTCTAGCTGCTATGGTCGTTGAGTCTCTCGAAGGAACTCCGAAAGGATCACGCGCATGAGCAAGGTATTCGTGGCACTGGCGGTGTCGGTCGACGGGTACGTCACCGGCCGCGATCCCGGGACCGGGCGCGGTCTCGGCGACGGGGGGATGCTGTTCGACTGGTACTTCGACGGCGACACGGCCAGCCAGGTCTTCGACGGGTTCCGGCTCAGCGAGCCGAGCGCCCGGGTCTTCGACGTCATCGCCGGCCGGGTCGGCGCCACCCTGGCCGGCCGCAACACCTACGACGACTCCGGCTGGATCAACGGCGGGACACCGCACCCGACCGCGCCGCTGATCGTCCTGAGCCACCGGCCGGTGCCGGGGATGGGCGAGCGCCAGACGCTGATCACGACCGGGATCGAGGACGCGGTCGCGGCCGCCCGGGCCGCCGCCGGCAGCAAGGACGTCGCCCTGATGGGCGGCGGTGTCACGACCGCGGCCCTGGCGGCGGGACTGGTCGACGAGGTGATCCTGCATCAGGTGCCCGTCCTGCTGGGCGCCGGCCGCCGCTTCTTCCAGGAACTCCCGGCTCATATCGGGCTCCGCCTCCTGGAAGCCGTCTCGGCCCCGGGCGTGACCCACCTGCACTACGAGGTAACCCGATGATTCAGCGGTGCAACACCAGCATGCTGCCGCCGATGGCGACCGCTCCGATCGTGCCTGCCATCCATATCAGTGCCCAGATGAAGCGCGGAATGGCGGTCCGGCCCCGCAGGATATTCGCGTCCCCCGCGTTGGCGCCGTGCTCGAAAGCCTGCCGCACCCCGGACAGCAAGAGCAGCCAGGTGATCACGTAGGCCGCGATTTCCTGGACCCGCACCGGGGTGTTATGGCCGGCCGCGTACACCAGGCCGCCGACCAGGAGGACCGTGAAACGGCCCCACGTGTTGACGACCCACATCAGCACCACCCCGAGCAGGAAGATCGTTACCCACACCACGGCGACGATATGCCCCGCCTCGATGAGCCTGGCCGCGCCGAGCCCGAATAGGCTCGGGCCGAGATAACCGACGAAATAGAAGGCGTGCCCGCGCATGCCGCGAGCCGATTTGACGCCGGTAGAGCCGGTCGCGTTCGCCTCCAGCCTTACTGCCGTGACACGGTGGAAGAACACGGACCCGATCACCCCGTGCGCGCCTTCATGTGCCATCAATGTGCCGTAAACAATAAGCGCCCAGGTAAGGTCGAGAGTAACCGCTATGAGCGCGCCCACGCCGATAAGCGCGGCTTCCGCCTCAGGCAGCGGGACCTGCGTCAGGCTCATCCTTTTGACGGTAAAGCACCGATTAGTGGCTGTCTATGCATTACCAGCCATATAAATGGACCGGCCGCTGGCCGCATGCGGAACTGCACATAAATATGCGACTCCGCCGCCTTTCGCTTTCAGCTACTTAACGGTAATCAGCGGGACCTCAGTCGAGGCCGAGGCCGCGCCGGCCGGTGTCGTTGAGGTCGCCGGGCTGGAAACGGTTCGCCCAGTCGCGTTCGTAGTGTTCGGCCGGGAAGTCGCTGGGACTGGAGCCGGTGCGGAAGGCGTCCCGGACGCTGGCGGCGTACCGCTCGTTGCGGGGGCACCAGGGCGCGGCCGGGATGTACATGACGTTGCCCCAGCCCTGCTGGTCATGGACCGGGGCGACGCTGTGGATCATGTCGCAGTGCCACCAGACGGAGTCCCCGGCGCGGACGTCGGGAATGCCGCTCAGCGCCTCCAGGAGCAGCGAGTGCCACTGCTGGCTGGCGGGGAAGACCTGGTTGACGGTGACGCCGCACATGTCGTCGTCGGGCACGTCGGCCAGCAGCGGCCGCAGCATCAGGTGGGCCATCGCGCCGGGGATCGGGACGGTGTGCAGGACGCCCTGGTCATGGGCCATGTCGGACAGCGCGGTCCAGCCCTGGAAGGTGCGGAAGGCCGAGCACATGGTCGTGCCGGGATACTGCGGCCCGGCCGTGCGGTAGGCGGCGTCCCAGGGGTCGTACTGCTCGACGGTGCCGTCGAACAGGTGGCGAAAGGCCTGCTGGTACGCCTGGGTCATCCACAGGTCGAGGTTGCCGGGGTCGAGGTGGCTGCCGAGGCCGCCGGAGTCGGCGCCCGGCGGGCGGCGGCGGATGCGGTCCGGGTACAGCGAGTCCCGGCCGGGGTCGAACCACTGCACCCCGCCGGACTCGTTCCTCCAGAAGCTGTTCAGGAACGCCTGCACCCGTGCCATCCGGTCACTCTGCCGGGCCTGCATCTGGGCGGGCGACCAGTAGACCGGGTAGATCTCGGGCCGCGAGCCCACGCTGCCGAAGAAGTCATCGCCAGGGCCGCGGTAGTTCTCGAAGAACCCGTTGTCCTCGGTGTAGCCGACGATGCCGCGGTCCCAGCTCAGGGCCTGTTCCCGGTCGAAGTGCCCGCGCACGACCAGGCAGCCCCGCCGGCGCAGCCGGTCCCGCGCCGCGGCCGGGACCGTCCCGGCCGCGATGTCCGCGTAGTCGATGACGGGCCAGATCGTCTCACCGCGCTCCCGCGCGGCGGTGATCTCGCCGACCTCGTGCTCGATCCGGTCCCGCACCACGGCGAAGACGTCCTCGACGGTGCGGCCCGACGCGGCGATCCGGGCCCGCAGGGCCGCCTTGACCTGCCGGATGGCGTCCGGGAGGTCGGCCGGCGCCTGTTCCCAGTGCGGGAGTGCGGGCAGCTCCCCGTGCGGCCGGACAGGCGGCGGGGCGGGCGGCCGGACAGGCGGCGGGGTAGTGGGCGGGGTAGTGGGCGGCGCGGGGCGGGATGACACGGCGGAACTCCTTCTAGTCAAGTCTCCTTACTAGAAAAACGTTACGCTGTGACCCCTTTCTAGTCAAGGCTCCTACCTAGAATGGTCCCGTGGATTCCGCCAAGCCTGTACCGCCCGCGCCTGCCAGGTCCTCACCCGCCGATCCTGGCCCGCCTTCGCCGGCGGATCCCGCCCGGCCCTCCCTGGAGCTGCTGCGTTCCCTGACCGACGAGCACGTCCTGCGTGCCCTCATGCGGCAGCCCCGGCTGACCCGGGCCGAGCTCGCCGCCGAGACCGGCATCTCCAAACCGACGGTGGGCGAGAGCGTGCGCCGCCTGGTCAGCGCCGGGCTGGTGGCGGATACCGGCCAGCGGACCGCCGGCGGCCGCGGCCGCGGCCGGGTCGGCTCGTACTACGCCCTGGCGGACAGCACCGGCGTCGCCCTGGCGGTCAGCATCGCCGCGGAAGGAATCACCGCCGAGAGCATCGACGCGCACGGCGAGACGGTCGCGCGAGCGCGGCAGGGGATCAGCAGGCCGGCCCGGCCCGTACAGGTGGCCGCGGCGCTGCGGACTGCCGCGGACGAGGCCTGCCGTGACACCGGACTGGCTCCCCGCCTGGCGGTGGTCAGCGCCGCCGACCCGGTGGACCGCGTCACCGGCCGGACGGTCCACCTGCCCGACGCGCCGTTCCTGCTCGGTGAACTCGATCCCGCCCGGATCCTGGCGCCGCACGTCGCCGGGCCGGTCACCGTGGACAACGACGTGAACTGGGCCGCCCAGGCCGAACGCGACCACGCCCGCGCCCCGGCGCCGGACGACTTCACCTACCTGTTCCTGGGCGAGGGCCTGGGCTGCGCCGTCATCAGCGACGGCCAGGTCCGGCGCGGGCACGCTGGCCTGGCGGGCGAGGTCGCCTACCTGATGACTGCCGGCCCGCACGGCCAGGCCATGCCCTTCATCGAGGTATTCAGCCAACTCGGCCTGCGGCAGGCCGGCTCCACCGCCATCGACGCCGGGCGTCTTCTCGCCGCCGCGACCGGCCCCGGACCGCAGGCGGCGGCCACCCGTAACGCCCTCGGCCTGGCCGTCGGCGGCGTACTGGCCGCCGTCGTGGCGCTCACCGACCCCGGCCTCATCATCATCGGCGGCTCCTGGGGCAGCCACCCCGTGATCCTGGAAACCGCCGTCGACAGCATGGCGCGCCTGCCCCGGACCGTGCCCGTCCGGGGCGCCGGGCTCACGGATAACCCCGCGCTGGCCGGCGCCCGCGCCGATGCGCTCAGCCGTCTCCGCGCGGCGATCATCGCCGGCCCGCGCGCGTAACTCAGAACCTGCGAACTCAGAATCGGCAGACTCAGAACAGGGTGTTCTCCGGGATCACGCCGCGCATCGATTCGTAGTTCAGGGTGACGCAGCGGATGCCGCGGTCGGTGGCCAGGGTGCGGGCCTGCGGCTTGATCTCCTGGGCGGCGAAGATCCCGTGCACCGGGGCTAGCAGCGGGTCGCGGTTCAGCAGCTCCAGGTACCGGGTGAGCTGCTCCACGCCGTCGATCTCGCCGCGCCGCTTGATCTCGACCGCGACGCTCTCGCCTGCCTCGTTCCGGCACATGATGTCGACCGGGCCGATCGGGGTCGGGTACTCGCGGCGGACCAGCCGCCAGCCGTCCCCGAGCAGGTCCAGCTGCGCGGCCAGCAGCTCCTGCAGGTGCGCCTCGACGCCGTCCTTCTTCAGGCCCGGGTCGACGCCGAGCTCGACCGAGGTGTCGCTGATCACCTCGGTGAGGGTGATGGCGAGGGTCTCGCCGCCCTTGTTGGTGACCGACCACTTGCCGGGTTCCTCGGTCAGCCGGCACGGCGGTGACATCCAGTTCAGCGGCTTGTACGAGCCGCCGTCCGAATGCACGAGCACCGAGCCGTCCGCCTTGACGATGAGCAGGCGCAAGGCCTCGGGGAGGTGAGCGGTGAGCCGGCCGACGTAGTCGACGCTGCACCGGGCGATGACGAGCCGCACGTTCGGTAACTCTACTGGCCGCCGGGCGGCAAACTGATGCGCTCGGCTTTACTAAGCTCGACATGCGTGAGCCCGCGCCGGATCCGCCGCGATCGCTCCGGCCCTCCCGAGCCCGTCCCCGGGCCCGAGCGCACCGAGTCATGGCCGGACGGTGACTGGATCGTGCGCCGAATCCCGGGCGCCGGGTCGGCTAAGCCGTACCGCTGCCCCGGGTGTGACCAGGAGATCGTGCCGGGCACCCCGCACGTCGTCGCCTGGCCCGCCGACGGCGCCCGGATGGCCGGCGGCGTCGGGGTGGAGGAGCGCCGGCACTGGCACAGCACCTGCTGGCAGCACCGGCTGCGCCGCGGCCCCGGCGTCCGCCGCCGTCCCGGCCCCTGACCCCCCGGTCGTTACCGGCCCACCCTCCCGCCCGGCCCGCGCCCCACCCCCCCACCCCACCCCCACCCCCACCCGCGCCCCACCCCCACATCCCGGCTGGCCCGTGGGACGATGTGCGCATGACGGACGAGCGGCTGGAAGTCCAGCGGCTGATCGAGGCCGAACCGGCCGCGATCTTCCGCGTCCTGTGCGACCCGCAGGGGCACGTGGCCATCGACAGCACGGGCATGCTGATGGACGCGACCGGCGAACCGGTCACCGCCGCGGGGGACAGTTTCGTGGTCCACATGGACCGCGAGGCGCTCAACGACTTCCCGCTGGGCCGCTATGACGTCACCGTCACGATCACCACGCTGGTGCCGGACACCGAGATCGCCTGGGGGATCACCGGCCGGATCCGGCCGCAGGTCGGCCACACCTACGGCTACCGGCTCGAGCCGTCCGGGGACGCCCAGACCCTTGTCACCTCGTATTACGACTGGTCCGCGATCCACCCGCACTGGCGCGAGGCCGGGATCTTCCCGGTCGTCTCCGAGGCCGCGCTGCGCGCCACGCTGGGCATCCTGGCCCGGACCGTCGCCCGCGGCTACCCCGGCCGCCGGGCCTAAGCCGGCCGCCGGGCCTAAGCCGGACATTGCCGGGCGAGGCCTACAATGCCTCGAGGGACCGCCGGGACATTGGAGGAGCTTCGTGGACCTGTTCGACCTCACTGGCAAGGTCGCCGTCGTCACCGGCGGGACCCGCGGGATCGGCCTGATGATGGCGCGCGGGCTGCTGCAGGCCGGCGCCTCGGTCTACATCAGCTCGCGCAAGGCCGAGGCGGGCGACGCCGCGGCCAAGGAGCTCGCCCAGTACGGCACCGTGCTGTCAGTGCCGGCCGACCTGTCCCGCGAGGAGGAGTGCGTGCGGCTGGCCGAGGAGGTCGGGCGCTCCGAGGAGGGCATCCACGTCCTGGTCAATAACGCGGGCACCAACTGGGCGGCGCCGCTGGAGGAGTTCCCGGCCCACGGCTGGGACAAGGTCGTGGACCTCAACCTCAAGACGCCGTTCTACCTGACCCGCGCGTTCCTGCCGCTGCTCGAGGCGGACGGCACCGCCGACGACCCGGCCCGGGTGATCAACGTGGGCAGCATCGACGGCCTGCAGGTCCCGCCGTTCCACACGTACTCGTACGCGGCCAGCAAGGCCGGCCTGCACCAGCTCACCCGGGTCCTGGCCCGCGAGCTCGGCCCCCGCCACATCACGGTCAACGCGGTCGCCCCCGGCCCCTTCGAGTCCAAGATGATGGAGTACACCCTGGCCACCCTCGGCGACGAGATCGCGGCCTCCGCCCCGCTCCGCCGCATCGGCCGCCCCGACGACATGGCCGGCGTCGCCGTCTTCCTCAGCGGCCGCGGCGGCGCCTACATCACCGGCGCCATCATCCCCGTCGACGGCGGCATCTGGGCCGCCAGCTAGCCCCACCCAGCCCGCCAGCACCTCTTCCCGGCCTCGCGTTCCCATCCGCACCACAGTGCGCACCTGTCACCCTCCCCGCCCACACCCGGCCCCGGGCAACGACATGGATGCTCCATCGATGTCGCAATCACGGCATTGATGCTCCACCCATGTCGCTAGCCGCGCCCGTCGGGGATGAGGTCAGCCGGATCGGATGCACCACGCGCACCAGCTGCCACACGGATACCAGGGTCGCGGGGTTCCGGGGTCGCGGGATCGCGGGGTTCCGGGGTCGCGGGATCCGGGGTCGCGGGATCCCGGGGTTCCGGGGTCACGGGGTCACGGGTTCCGGGGTCACGAGTACCAGAGGTCACGGGTACCAGAGGTCACAGGTACCAGGAGTCACAGGTACCAGGAGTCACGGACACAGGGCGCTGGCGATGGCGGCGGCCAGCCAGCGCGCGTAGCGCTCGGGCGGCCAGCCCTGGAGCAGCACCAGCCGCTCGTAGTGATCGATCGCCAGGTAGTTCCACAG
>JAICWX010000162.1 GCA_025934635.1 Streptosporangiaceae bacterium
CAGGCGCCGCCGGCCCGGACGCTTCCCGTTCAGGCGCCGCCGGCCCGGACGCTTCCGGTTCAGCCGCCGCGGATCCAGGCGCCGAACCGGGGAGGGCGAAGCGCCCGTCCGGCAGCGGGTCCACCAAGCCGTCGGCGACCAGCCCGTCCAGCGCCCGTTCCAGTTGCTCCCGCCCCGGCCAGGCCGCGTCGAAGTCGGCCCGGCGCACCGGGGCGTCGGCCTGGCGCAGGACCGCGAGCAGGCGGCCGCGGCACTGCCGGTCGGTTCCGTCGTACTTCTGCGTCCGCCGCCGGGCCGCCTCGGGGTCCTCGGCCGGGCGGCCGGCCGTCAGCCAGGCGCAGTCCCGGGCCACCGGGCAGTCCTGGCAGCGCGGGCTGGCGGCCGTGCACACCAGCGCGCCCAGTTCCATCACCGCGACCGCCCAGCGGGCCGCGGCCGCGGGCTCGGCGGGCAGCAGCGACTCGGCCAGCCGCCGCTCCGCTACCGACGGGGCGAGCGCGGGCGCCGGCTGGCCGGAGACCAGCCGGGCCAGTACCCGCCGCACGTTCGTGTCGAGCACGGCGTGCCGCTGGCCGAACGCGAAGCTGGCCACGGCCGCGGCGGTATAGCTGCCGACGCCCGGCAGCGCGAGCAGGGCGTCGAGGTCGGCGGGTACCGTCCCGCCGTGCCGCGCGGTTACCAGAACCGCCGTCTCGTGCAGCCGCAGCGCGCGCCGCGGGTAGCCGAGCCTGCCCCACTGCCTGATCGCCTCGCCGGCCGGCTCGGCCGCGAGCGCGGCCGGGGTCGGCCACCGGGCCATCCACTTGAGGTATTCGGGCAGGACCCGGGCTACCGGGGTCTGCTGCAGCATGAACTCGCTGACCAGCACGGCCCAGGGGGTCGCGCCGGGCGCGCGCCAGGGCAGGTCCCGCGCATGGCGCGCATACCAGGCCAGCACCGGCTCGGCGTAGGTTGTCGGCATGATGCCGTCCATGGTGGCATGAGCACCGACCAAAAGGTCCCGTCCATGGCGGCACGAGCGCAGAGCAAGGGCTTTGGCCGGCGGGTCTTCGTGCCTGCCCAGGTCGCAGCTTGCATACTCTCCGTATGGGTCAGGACACGTACGGTTACGGCAATGATCGGGATAAGCCTGAGGCCTACCATCAGCCTCAGGGCCACCATCAGCCTGAGGACTACCAGTATGAGTCCGAGGCTTACCGGGGTCAGCCCGAGGCCTACTGGCGCCGGCGGGTGATCACCCTGTGCGCGGGCCTGACCGTGCTCGCGGTGCTCGCCTGGGCCTTCAC
Organism: Streptosporangiaceae bacterium; assembly: GCA_025934635.1. Next base: position 1,287 of record JAICWX010000162.1, read on the forward strand.
CGGCAGCGGGAAGGCGCCCAGCGCGGCCCGGAAGGCCAGCCCGACGAGCAGTGCCCTGCCGGCCGCGGCCTACAGCGGTTCCCCGTCGGCACCGTCGACCCAGAGCGGATCCGCGTCCGCCCCGGCCGGCTCGGCCGCCTCCCTGCCGTTCCCCGCGGTCACGTCGGGCAGCGGCCAGCCGAAGAGTTCCGCGCCCAGCAAGAAGGCCGCGATCCGCGCGGCGGCGGCCGGAGCGGGGGCCGGCAACGCGCCCCCGGGCGGCGTCGAGCCGAACGGAAGCTGCGCTCCCGGCTCGGTGGTGCTCAGCCTGTTCAGCAGCCGGACCTCGTACTCGGCCGGCCAGCTGCCCGCGTTCCAGATCTACGCCGTCTCCACCGCGTCCCGGACGTGCTCCTTCGACGTCAGCCCGCACCGGCTGCACGTCCAGGTCACGTCCTCGGGCCGGGTCATCTGGGATTCGGCCGACTGCACCAAGGGCGAGCCGAACCGGTCCGTCCGCCTCCGCCGGGGCGTGCCGACCGAGGCGTCGGTCACCTGGCGCCGCAACATCAGCCTCCCCGGCTGCGTCACCGTGGCCTCGTCGGCCCGCGCGGGCAGCTACCAGGTCCAGGCCAGGGACGCCGCGGTGGCCAGCCCCGTCCGGAACTTCAAGCTCATCCACTAGCGCCCCGAGCCCGCGAGTCCACTGGCGCCCCCAGCCTCGATAAGCGACCTACGGGTCGCCGCCCAGGACGGCCGAGAGCGCCTGGCGGATGTCATCCACCTCCTGCACCTGCATCAGGTGCGTAAGGCCGTCGGCGCGCTCCAGGGGCGCTCCTGAGGCCGCCGGCACGATGATGCGGCGGAAGCCCATCCGCTCGGCCTCGGCCAGCCGCCGCGGCAGCCCGGCCACCCGCCTGACCTCCCCGGCCAGCCCGACCTCGCCGATGGCCACCACCCCCGGCGGCACGCTCAGGTTGGCCGCCGAACTCGCCAGTGCCACCGCCACCGCCAGGTCCACCGACGGCTCGGTCAGCCGCACACCCCCCACCGTGGCCGCGTACACGTCCGACTTGCCCAGCTTGACCCCGGCCCGGCGCTGCAGGACGGCGAGAACCATGCCCACCCGGTTCCCGTCGAGCCCGGACGTCGTCCGCCGCGGCATCTCCAGCACCGAGGGCCCCACCAGCGCCTGCACCTCCGCGGGCAGCGCCCGGCGTCCCTCCAGCGTGATCGTCACGCAGGTGCCCGGCACCGGCTCGCGGTGCTGGGACACGAACAGCCCGCTCGGGTCGGCCAGCCCGATCAGGCCGTACTCGCCCAGGTCGAAGCAGCCCACCTCGTCGGTGGGGCCGTACCGGTTCTTCACCGACCGCACCATGCGCAGCTGCGAGTGCCGGTCGCCCTCGAAGTACAGCACCACGTCGACCAGGTGCTCGAGTGCCCGCGGCCCGGCCACCGAACCATCCTTGGTCACGTGCCCCACCAAGATGGTCGTCAGCGACCGCTCCTTGGCCACCGCGGTGAGCGCCGCCGCCACCTCCCGCACCTGGGTGATCCCGCCCGGCACCCCGTCGACCGAGGCGGCGGCGATGGTCTGCACCGAGTCGATGATCAGCAGCCGCGGCTGCACCTGGTCGACGTACCCGAGCACCACGTCGAGATCGGTCTCCGCGGCCAGGTAGAGCTGGTCGCTGACCGCCCCGATCCGGTCCGCCCGCAGCCGCACCTGGGCGGCCGACTCCTCGCCGGTCACGTACAGCACAGGCCCCGCCTCCGAGACGAGCGCGCCCGCCTCGAGCAGCAGCGTGGACTTGCCCACCCCCGGCTCGCCCGCCAGCAGCAGCACCGCGCCCGGCACCAGGCCGCCGCCGAGCACCCGGTCGAACTCGTCCATGCCGGTCGGCCGCGCGGCGGCGTCGGTCGCGTCGACCTTGCCGATCGGCAGCACCACGGCGCTGGGCTGGGCGCCCCCGGCCGTCAGCGAACCCCGCTGGACGGCCGCCCGCACCGACTCCCGGGAAGCCCGCGCCAGCCGCGGCGGCGCCCCCTCCTGGACCGTTCCCCAGGCCTGGCACTCACCGCACCGGCCGGCCCACTTGGCGGATTGCCACCCGCACTCGGTGCAGCGGTAGGCAGACGCCGATTTAGCCATGCCCGCACCATAACCGAGGCCTCCGACAATCTCAGTAAGCTGGAGAGCGAACCGACGGAGGGAGCCAGGCAATGAGCGGAAAGGTACCCGGCCCGCCTGTCGCCCTGTCGACGAGCTCGGTCTACCCCGAGCGCACCCCCGACGCTTTCGAGCTGGCCGCCCGGCTCGGCTACGACGGCGTCGAGGTCATGGTCTACACCGACCCGGTCAGCCAGGAAGCCGACGCCCTCAGAAGGCTCAGCGACTACCACCAGCTCCCCATCGTGTCCGTGCACGCGCCGAACCTGCTGCTCACCCAGCGGGTCTGGGGCCGCGACCCGTGGGAGAAACTGCGCCGAGCCCAGGAACTAGCCGAACGGGTCGGCGCCCGCGCCGTCGTCCTGCACCCCCCGTTCCGCTGGCAGCGCGAGTACGTCCGCGGCTTCGAGAAGGGGCTGGCCGCGATGGCCGAGGAGACCGACGTCATCTTCGCCGTCGAGAACATGTACCAGCTGCACGCGGGCGGCAGCGAGGTGGTGCCGTACGCCCCGCACTGGGACCCGACCGCGCTCGACGTGCCCAACGTCACGCTGGACCTGTCCCACACCGCCGCCTCCGGCTCCGACGCGCTGATCATGGCCACCGAGCTCGGCAGCCGCCTGGCCCACGTGCACCTGGCCGACGGCAGCGGCTCGGGCGGCCCGGTGCCCGACGAGCACCTGGTGCCCGGCCGCGGCACCCAGCCCTGCGCCGAGCTGCTCAGCCTGCTGCCGGGGTCCCGGTATCCCGGCGCGGTGGTGGTCGAGGTGAAGACCAACCGGGCGGCCACCCGGGAGGACCGGATCACCGACCTGGCCGAGTCGCTCGCCTTCGCCCGCCAGCACCTAGCCGTCGCGGCCGGTTCAGCCGGCCGGGGGTAGTGTCCCGTTCATGACGAGCACCCTGATCACGGTGGCGCCGACCGGCGCCGAGGCGAGCAAGGCGGCGGCCCCCGCCCTCCCGGTGACGCTGGACGAGCTGGTCGTCACGGCCAAGGAGTGCGAGGCGGCCGGCGCGGCGGTTATCCACATCCACATCAGGGACGGCGAGGCCCAGCCGACGCTGGACGTGAGCAGGCTCACCGACACGGTGGCGGCCGTGCGCGAGAGCACCAGCCTGATCGTCCAGCTGTCCACCGGCGGCGCGGTGACCGACAGCTTCGACCGCCGGCTGGCGGTGCTCGACGCCGCGCCGGACGCGTGCTCGCTGACCTGCGGCACCGTCAACTTCGGCGACGACGTGTTCATGAACCCGTGGCCGTTCATCAAGGACCTGTACCAGCTGACCCAGGAGCGGCAGGTGGTCCCCGAGTTCGAGCTGTTCGACCTCGGTCACGTCGCCACCCTGCACCGGCTGCTGGCCGAGTTCGGCCCGCCGGCCGGCGGCCACGTGCACTGCGACCTGGTGATGGGCGTACCCGGCGGGATGGCGGGCGACGTGGCCACGCTGGCCGCGGCCGCCGCGGCGCTGCCCGCGGGCGCGACCTGGTCCGCGACCGGCATCGGGCGGGCCACGCTGCCGGTGATGCTCGGCGCCCTCGGCGCCGGCGGCCACCTGCGCGTCGGCATGGAGGACACCCTCACCTTCTCCCGCGGCCGCCCCGTCGCCCGCAACGCCGAACTGGTCGAGCGCGCCGCCGAACTGGCCCGCCTCGCCCAGCGCCCCCCGATGCCCCCCGCCGAAGCCCGCTCCTTCCTCGCCCTCCCGTAGAAACCCCGATCCAGGCTGCGGGTTCCGGAGACTTCGGTCCATTAGGTACCGAACGGGGCCGGCGCTTCCCCCAGTTCTCAGGTGCCTGCCGGGGTTCCGAGGGGTGCTTGCTTGGGGGTTTGCAGTTGCAAGCACCCGGTGGCACACTGGAAGAATGCCTAACGTGAACGTGAACTCCATCGGTGAGTACATCAGGCAGCAGCGGGAGCAGGCGAAGATCTCGATGCGCCAGCTGGCGCAGAACGCCGGGGTGTCCAACCCGTACCTGAGCCAGATCGAGCGCGGCCTGCGCAAGCCCAGCGCCGACATCCTGCAGCAGCTCGCCAAGGGGCTGCGGATCTCCGCGGAAGCGCTGTACGTGCAGGCCGGGATCCTGGAGGACCGCTCGCCCGACTCGGGGGTGCGGGCCGCGCTGCTGGCCGAACCGGAGCTCACCGAGCGGCAGAAGCAGGTGCTGATCGAGATCTACGAGTCGTTCCGGCGCGAGAACGGCATCACCGACGGCGCCGCGACCGACGACGACAGGAGCCCGGCCGCACTGACCGGCGGGGCACCCGGCTCGGAAGCGGATACCCTGGCCGTAGCCATGGAAATCGGTGCCGAGGACAGCGACCCGGAGGAGACCGGGAAGCCGGACAAAACGGCCTGGCGGACCGCCACCGGTACCGATTCCGACAGCGTCTCCGATTAGGTAGCGTGATCCCGTGCCTAGCTACAGCTCCTACAGCGTAATCGACTGGTTCTTCCTGGCCCTGTCCGCCGCGGCGTTCGTCGTCGAGGTGTGGGCCTTCATCGACGCCATCACGCGGCCGGGCCCGGCTTTCGCCGCCAACGGCAAGCTGACCAAGCAGCTCTGGCTGATCATCCTCGGCGTGGCCGCCGTGATCGGGTTCGGCGGGGCACTCGGCAAGCTCAGCGTGATCAGCATCCTGCCGGTCGTGGCGTTCGTGGCGGCGGCCGTCTACCTGGCCGACGTGCGCCCCAAAGTTCGCAGCTTCCCCAAGAACCGCAGCAGCACCAGCTCCGGCCCCTACGGCCCCTGGTAACCAGCCGGGGCTCAGATCACCAGGAGCGTGATCGGGGCGGCGACCAGCAGCGCGGCGGCCAGGCAGATGCCCACGAACGCGGCGGCCGGCAGCGGCCGGACCGGATGCAGGAGCCGGGTGACCCGGGCGGCCACCTCGCCCTCGCCGGCCGCCAGCGCGCCCGCGGGCGCCGGGCAGACCCCGGCCGTGCCGAACCGCGCCAGGGCGGTGACCAGTTCGCGGGCCGGGCGGCCGCGCAGCGCGCGGTCGTCGGCCAGCATCTCGACCAGCAGCGCCACCGCGCGGTGGGCATCGGTGCAGGTCGACGAGCGGGGGAAGGCGCGCCGCAGCGCGGTGAACGGCAGCAGCACCAGGTCGTGGCGCTCCCGCAGGTGGGCCCGCTCGTGCGCGAGCACGGCGGCCAGTTCGCGGCGGCCGAGCAGCTCGAGGGTGCCGACGCTGACCACGATCCGGGACCGCAGCCCGGGCAGGCAGTAGGCGGCCGCGCTCGGGTAGTCGACGACGAGCGCGCCCGGTACCTTCGGATCGCCGTGCGCGAGCAGCGTGAGCAGCGTCCGCTGCCGCCGCCGGGCCTGCAGCGCCGCCGCCAGCGCGGCCAGCAGGACCCAGCACAGCAGCGTGAGCAGGGCCAGCCCGGCCGCCAGGCAGGCCAGCCGGACCGCGAGGATGACGGCACCGCCGGCCGGCCGCAGGCCGAACATGGCGGCCATGCCGACGGCGTCGCCGTCACGGAGCAAGGCGGCCGCGCGCAGCACCGAACGCACCAGGCCGCCGTTGCTGGCCGGCAGGGCCAGGCCGATCAGGGTGCCGACGGTGGCCAGGCCGGAGGCCAGGCCCAGCGCCTGCCACAGCAAGATGGCAGCCGCCGGCGATCGCCGGGGCCAGCTGGCCCGGGGCAGCGCCGAGGCGCCGAGTGCGCTCGTAACGGCTACTACGGCGAGCAGCGCCGCGTCGTCAAGTCCGGTCATCTCCCTCGCCGCTGCCTTCGATCATTTCCAGGGCGTCGCGCAACACGCCGGCCTCGCTACCCGAAACGGACTGGGCAAACCGGGTCAGTGCTGCGGTCCGGTCACCCGTCTGTTCCAGCGCGGTCAGCATGAGCTCGGTCACGTAAGTCTCGCGGGTAGCGGCGGGGCAGTAACGCCAGGCGCGCCCATCGCGCTCCCGCCTGGCGAAGCCCTTTTTCGCGAGCCTGTCGAGCACCGTCATAACGGTGGTATGAGCTAGATTACGCTCGGTCAGCCTAGCACTGACCTCGCGCACGGTGAGAGAAGAGTTCGTATCCCAGAGCACGTCCATGATGGCGCGCTCGAGTTCACCCAACCGGTTCACGGTCGTCAATGTACCCCCAATACGGCCATTCCAATGCTGATCGTCCCCGGGGAACCATTCATCACAACGCCACCTAGGCCGACGGATCGGCGAACCGGGCGAACGCCTGCAGGTTGGCCAGGCTCTCGCCGCGCTTGACCCGCCAGGCCCACTCCCGCCGGATCGCGGAGCCGAAGCCCAGCTCCAGGGCGGCGTCGAAGTTCTCGTCGGAGTAGCTGAGCACGCAGCCGAGCAGCCGGTCGATGTCCTGTTCGGAAACCGAGGACAGCGGCAGCTTCCCGGACAGGTACACGTCGCCCGCCGGGTCCAGGCTGAAGTGCACCCCGTACATGCGGCCGTTGCGCTCCAGCAGGAACCGGTAGAAGGCCGCGTGGTTCTCGTCCGGCTGGCGGCAGAAGAACGCCTCCACCCCCAGGCTGTGCTCGCCGGCCACCAGCCAGGTCATGGTGGCCAGCTTGTGCTGGCCCGGCAGCCTGACCAGGAAGGCGCCGGGCCGGGGGTTCTCGTAGGGGAGCTCGAGCGCCTTCAGCGCCGCCTCGACGGCGCCGGCCGCCCCGGATGCGCCGGCCGCCCCGGAGCCGGTCACGGGCGCGCCGCGCCGATCGCGTCCATCGAAGCCATGGCTCCGGTATACACCTCGATCAGCCGGTCCGCGGTGGCGCCCCAGCCGAACCCGGCCGCATGCGCCAGCGCGCCCCGGGACAGCTCCGCGAGCCGCGCCGGGGACGACGCCAGCCCGGCCAGCACCCGGGCCCACCCGTCCGGGTCGTGCCCGTCCACCAGCACGCCGGACAAGCCGTCCCTGACCGCGGTGCGCAGCCCGCCGACGGCGGCGGCCACCACCGGGGTGCCGCACGCCTGGGCCTCCAGCGCCACCAGGCCGAACGACTCCGAGTGGGACGGCACCAGCACCATCGTCGCGGCCCGGAACCAGTCGGCCAGTTCCGGCTGGGTGCATGGCGGCTCGAACCGGACGTGACCGGCGACGCCGAGCGCGGCGGCCAGCGCGCTGAGCCGCCCCGGCGCCCCCACTTCGGAGCCGCTCGGCCCGCCCACGAAGACGACCACCAGCCGGTCCGCCAGCCCGGGCGCTATCCGCAGCAGCGCCGCCGCCGCCCGGAGCACCACGTCCGGGCCCTTCAGCGGCTGGATCCGGCCCGCGAAGACCAGCACCACCGCGTCGGCCGGCAGCCCGAGCCGCCGCCGCACCGCCACCGCCGCCCCAGCGTCCGGCCCGGAAGCCGGCCCCGGCCGGAACACGGACAGGTCCACCCCGGGACTGACCGTCTCCACCTGCTCCGGGCGCGCGCCGTACAACTCGGTCAGCTGGCGCGCCTCGTCGGCCGTGTTGGCGACCAGCCGGCCGGCGGCCGCCACGACCTCGTCCTCGCCGCGGATCCGGACGGCCGGCTCGGCGCAGTCGCCGCTGGCCAGCGCGAGGTTCTTGACCTTGCCCAGGGTGTGCATGGACTGCACCAGCGGCACCCCCCAGCGCTCCGCCGCCACCGCCCCGACCTGCCCGGACAGCCAGTAGTGCCCGTGCACCAGGTCGTACCGGCCGGGCGGATGAGCGGCCTCGGTCCGCAGCACGCCGAACGTGAACGGGCAGATCTGACCGGGCAGCGAGTGCTTGTCCAGCTCCTCGAACGGCCCCGCCACCACGTTGCGGACCAGGACACCGGGGACGAGCTCGACCGTCGGCGGCGTGTCCCGGCAGACCGCCCGGGTGAAGATCTCCACCTCGACGCCGCGGCGGGCCAGCTGCCGGGCCACCTCGACCATGTAGACGTTGAGGCCGCCGGCGTCACCGGTGCCCGGCTGGTCGAGCGGGGAGGTGTGCACGCTGATGGTCGCGATCCGCTGCGGGCCCCTGCGCTGGCCGAGGCGGGGCTTTCCAACGTCGTGCACGCTGTAACCAACCTCGGCCGGACCCGCGCTGTTCCCACGCTAGGCTTTGAGGCCATGAGGACGCTGGTGCTGCTTCGTCACGGCGAAAGCGAATGGAACTCCAAGGGCCTGTTCACCGGGTGGGTGGACGTGGGGCTTTCGGCCACCGGCGCGCAGGAGGCGGCGAACGGGGGCAAGCTGCTGGCCCAGTCCGGGCTGCGGCCGCACGTCGTGCACACCTCGGTGCTGACCCGCGCCATCCAGACCGCCAACATCGCGCTCGAGGAAGCCGGCCTGCTGTGGCTGCCGGTCAGGCGGTCCTGGCGGCTGAACGAGCGGCACTACGGCGCGCTGCAGGGCAAGGACAAGGCCAGGACCCGGCAGGAGTTCGGCGACGAGCAGTTCATGCTGTGGCGCCGTTCCTACGACGTGCCGCCGCCGCCGATCGCCGACGACGACGAGTTCTCCCAGGCCGGCGACCTGCGGTACGCGGGCCTGCCGGCCGAGGCCCGGCCGCGGACCGAGTGCCTCAAAGACGTCATGGTGCGGATGCTGCCGTACTGGTACGACGCCGTGGTGCCCGACCTCGGCCCGGACGGGACGGTCCTGGTCACCGCGCACGGCAACTCGCTGCGGGCGCTGGTCAAGCACCTGGACGGGATCAGCGACGATGACATCGCGGCGCTGAACATCCCCACCGGCATCCCGCTGGTCTACCAGCTGGACGACGAGTTCAAGCCGGTGACCAGGGGTGGCACCTACCTGGACCCGGAGGCCGCGGCGGAGGCGGTCGAGGCGGTCAAGAACCAGGGCCGGTAGCCGGCCAACCCGGCATTACGGGATGTTTACCGTAAGGTGAACAACCTTCGAATATCGCCCGGGTGAGCCCGCTGGCGCTGTCGTCCGTGCGGGTCCGCCGCATACCATAGTCATGTGAGTCTTCACTGGTCACCGCCCTGGCCTGGGCCGGTTACGGAGATTGCGTGGCGATAAGAGCCAGAACCCCGGGCGCCGGCGGCACCCCCGCGCGGCCGTCGCGCGGCACCCGGCTCCGGACAGCCCCGCAGCCGGCCCGCCTCCCGCCGGGCATCGCCTCGGTCCTGTCCGTGCTCTCCTCGTCCGCCGTGGTCGTCGACAGCAACGACCGGGTGCTCCGGGCGAGCGCCGCGGCCCGGGCGTTCGGGCTGGTCAAGGGCGATCGGCTGATGGTCAGCGAGCTGGCCGCGCTGGCCCGCCAGGTGCGCCGCGACGGCGAGATCAGGGAGGGCGAGTTCGAGGTCCCGGTGCCCCGGTTCGGCGGCCGCACCACGAGCTTCGCGGTCCGGGTGGCGCCGCTCGGCGGTGCCGTCGGCGGCGGCGGCCTGGTGCTGGTGCTGGCCGAGGACCAGACCGAGAGCCGCCGGGTAGAAGAGGTCAGGCGCGACTTCGTCGCCAACACCAGCCACGAGCTCAAGACCCCGGTGGGCGCGCTGGCGCTGCTGGCCGAGACGATCGAGGACGCCGCCGACGACGCCGAGGCGGTGCGCCGCTTCGCCGGCAAGATGCGGCAGGAGGCGAACCGGCTGACCAGCCTGGTCCAGGACCTGATCACGCTGTCCCGGATCCAGGCGGCCGAGCCGGTGCCCGATCCGCGCCCGGTCGACATCGAGGCGGTGGTCGCCGAGGCGGTGGACCGGGTCCGGATGAAGGCCAACGCGCGCGGCATCACGATCGCGGCCGTCGGCGGCCGCGGCCTGTCCGTCCTCGGCGATGAGGACCTGCTGGTCACCGCGCTGCGGAACCTGCTGGAGAACGCCGTGGCGTACAGCCCGGAGAAGACCCGGGTGATCGTCACCACCCGCAAGACCGCCGAGGGCGACGCCGAGGTGAGCGTGGCCGACCAGGGCATCGGCATCCCCGAGCGCGACCTGGAGCGGATCTTCGAGCGGTTTTACCGGGTCGACCCGGCGCGGTCCCGCGCCACCGGCGGCACCGGCCTCGGGCTGGCCATCGTCAAGCACGTGATGGCGGCCCACAACGGCAAGGTCACCGTGCGCAGCGTCGAGGGCGCCGGCTCGACCTTCAGCCTGTACGTACCGCTGCGGAGCGAGCATGCCGGCCCCGGCGCTGCGTGAGACGCACCGGCCCCCAGAGCACCGTAAGCCCCCAGGGAGGGACCAAGTGACACGTGTGCTGGTCGTCGAGGACGAGGACTCGTTCAGCGACGCCATCTCGTACCTGCTGCGCAAGGAGGGGTTCGAGGTCGCGGTCTGCGCGACCGGCCCCGACGCGCTCGAGACCTTCGACCGGACCGGCGCCGACCTGGTCCTGCTCGACCTGATGCTGCCGGGCCTGCCGGGCAGCGAGGTGTGCCGGTCGCTGCGCGAGAAGTCCAGCGTGCCGGTGATCATGCTGACCGCCAAGGACAGCGAGATCGACAAGGTGGTCGGGCTCGAGCTCGGCGCCGACGACTACGTGACCAAGCCGTTCTCCTCGCGCGAGCTCATCGCCCGGATGCGCGCGGTGCTCCGCCGCCGCGGCGAGCCCGAGGACGCGCCGGAGTCGGCGCTGGAGTCAGGACCGGTCCGGATGGACGTGGACCGGCACGTGGTCACCGTCCGCGGCGGCAGCGTGCAGCTCCCGCTGAAGGAGTTCGAGCTGCTCCAGGTGCTGCTCCGCAACGCCGACCGGGTGCTGACCCGGATGCAGCTGATCGACCGGGTCTGGGGCGCCGATTACGTCGGTGACACCAAGACGCTGGACGTGCACATCAAGCGGCTGCGCGCCAAGATCGAGCTCGACCCGGCCCGCCCGCAGCACATCGTGACCGTGCGCGGCCTGGGGTACAAGTTCGAGTCAGCGGCCTGACCCGGGAATACCCACCCGTTCGGTAAAAGATTTATGCCGAACGGGTGCGGTGCCCGCCCTGGTCACTGACCTGAGTTGCTGGCGCTGGCCGTCGCCGTGGCCGAGCCGGTGGCGCCCCCGACACTGTTGGAGGCGGTGCCGGACGCGCCGGGTACCGCGGCCGTCTTGGTGGGCTTCGGCTTGGCCGACGGCGCCGGGTTCGGGATGGCCGGAGGCGAGAAGGTGGCGTACTCGGCGGCCTTCGGCTCGACTGGCACGGAGATGGAGATCGTCCCCGCCTTGGCGAACGTGAAGCTGATGGTGACCGTCTGGCCGCCCTGGAGCGGGGTGGTGAGGCCGGTGAGCACGACCTTGGGCACCGGGCCGCCCAGGTGGACCGCCTCGTTGGCCGGCAGGTTGACCGAGCCGCCGGCGATCTTCACCGAGGAAGCGGCGTCCGGGGCGCTGATCTTGGTCAGCCGGTCGCCGTTCCGCGCGTAGAGGGAGAGGAAGACGCCGGCCCGGCCGCCGGCCACTCCCTCGCCGTTGTTCGCGGTATCCAGCACGAACAGGTTGGAGAACGAGATGCCGTTCTTGATCGTGTTGGCCGCGAAGTTGGCCGGGTGGTATTGCAGCGTCGGCGCGCTGAAGCCGGCCTCGCAGCCGGCCAGCGCCGGTATCAGCAGGGCCATGGCGCCGAACAGCAGGCGGCGGTTCCAGCGCGTCACCTTGCGGCCTCCTCGATTCACTCCCGTCGGACGGAGAAAATCGTAGCGGTCCCGCGCCCTCCGGTTAACGCGGGGCGGCAGAAGACACGAAAGAAGAGGACAGGGCCGAGGGGCGGATCGCGTCGGAGCCGGACGGGCTGGCCTTGGACGGCGACGCGGAGGACCGGGCGGGGCCGCTCGCCGAGCGGCTAGCCGCGGTCGCGGACGCGCTGGCTCCGGTGCTCGCCGGGGTAGCACCGGTGCTGGTCAGGCCGGAACCGGGACCGGACGGGCGGGCCCGGGTGGGGGTGGTGGCGTGCGAGCGGGGCGGCGACGGGCTGACGGCGCCGGCCGTCGCCGACGGCCGGGTGGTGCGGTCGGCGGGGGCGGTGGGGCTGAACGTGGCGACCGACAGCATCGCGCCGGCGACCAGGCACACGGCGAGGATGCTGGCCAGCAGCGGCATGACGGTGCCCTGCCCGGCGAACGGGCCGGTCAGGCGGCGCAGCCGGTTCTTCCGGCGCAGCGCGCGCAGCTCGCGGTGGTAGGCCAGCACGTCGCGGTCGAGCTCACGCGCGTCATCCGGGATCTGGATGTCGAGCGGTGGCTCGTCCCACCCTGATCCGCCGCCAGGATTCACGGTCACCTCCGGCGCGAATTTGGACCCTGGCTACCAGTATGAGGCCAGCAGCGGGAGGTCAGCCCCTGGCCGGCGCAACAAAGATGCCGGGCAATTTTCACTGACTCGGGTAGACTAGTCATGACGAACTAAGCCCTCGAGTGGCTGTACCGGTATCGGCGCGGCCAGCTGAACGATGTAAGTACGGATCCTCCATAACCGTACTGACCTGCATATTTACCCCCAAGGGCGTTTTATCGACACCGCCTGACGTGGTAAGATGGTCTTCAGCGGAAGGGGTACTTGCCACATGTCTTTCAAGGTCGGCGATACCGTCGTCTATCCCCATCACGGGGCTGCTCGCATCGAAGCGGTCGAGACTCGGACCATCAAGGGCGAGGATAGAACCTATCTGGTGCTCAAGGTCGACAAGGGCGACCTGACCGTACGTGTCCCTGCCGACAATGCCGAGCTAGTAGGCGTGCGAGACGTTGTCGGCGCCGAGGGGCTTGAGCGCGTGTTCGAGGTACTCCGCGCGCCGCACACGGAAGAACCGACCAACTGGTCCAGGCGCTACAAGGCCAACCTGGAGAAGCTCGCGTCCGGTGACGTCAACAAGGTGGCCGAGGTCGTCCGCGACCTGTGGCGGCGGGACCGGGAGCGCGGCCTGTCGGCGGGCGAGAAGCGCATGCTCGCCAAGGCGCGCCAGATCCTGGTGAGTGAGCTGGCCCTGGCCGAGAAGACCAACGAGGACAAGGCCGAGGCCCTCCTCGACGAGGTTCTGGCTACGTAAGGCCGGCCACCGCTGAGCCTTGCTATTCCCCGAGTGGGGACCGGAGTTGACGTACATCCGCTGACGAGCTCGCGAGAGCTGTACCTGGCTGGCTTGCTGTGGCCGGGGGAGTCCGGCCTGGATGGCCATTCGGATGGAGACGTCGCGTCGCATGCCATGTGCGATGCGCTGCTGTCGGCGGCCGGCCTCGGTGACCTCGGCGCGAATTTCGGCACGTCCCGCCCCGAATGGGCGGGCGCGTCCGGTCTGGCGCTCCTGCGTGAGACATTCCGCCTGGTCACCGAGGCTGGCTTCGTCATCGGCAACGTCGCGGTGCAGGTCATCGGGAACCGCCCGCGGCTCTCGCCGCGGCGGGCCGAGGCAGAGCAAGCACTGCGCTCGGCGCTGTCCGGCGCCGCGGTCAGCGTGTCCGGTACCACCACCGACGGGCTCGGCCTGACCGGCCGGGGCGAGGGCATCGCCGCGATCGCCACCGCCCTGGTTGTTCCCGGCCTGGTCGTTCCGGCCCCGGTTGTTCCCGCGAGCTGAGCCCGGCGCCCCGGAACCCCTATAGCCTTGGCTGCGTGACGCTGCACCTCCATGACACCGCGGCTCGCGCGGTGCGCGAGTTCACGCCGATTGCGCCGGGCCAGGCGTCGGTGTACCTGTGCGGCGCCACCGTGCAGGCGCCGCCGCACATCGGCCACCTGCGTTCGGCCGTCGTCTTCGACGTGCTGATCCGGTGGCTGGAGGCCAGCGGCTACGCGGTGACCTTCTGCCGCAACGTCACCGACATCGAGGACAAGATCCTGCGCACCGCGGCGGCCGAGGGCGTCCCGCCCTGGATCGTGGCCGAACGGAACCAGCGCGCGTTCACCTGGGCCTACGACGCGGTCGGGTGCCGGGCGCCGGACATCGAGCCGCGCGCGACCGGGCACATCCCGGAGATGATCGTGCTGATCAGGCGGCTGATCGAGGGTGGCCACGCCTATCCGGGCGGCGGGGACGTGTACTTCGACGTGCGCTCCTACCCCGGGTACGGCGCGCTGTCCGGGCAGCGCCCGGACCAGCTGCGGCCCGCCGACGATGAGGGTTCGGGCAAGCGGGACCCGGTCGACTTCACCCTCTGGAAGGGCGCCAAGCCCGGCGAGCCGTCCTGGGAGACCCCGTGGGGGACCGGGCGCCCCGGCTGGCACCTGGAATGCTCGGCCATGGCCACCAAGTACCTGGGGTCCGCCTTCGACATCCACGGCGGCGGGCTCGACCTGGTGTTCCCGCACCACGAGAACGAGATCGCCCAGTCCAAGGCGGCGGGCGACGGCTTCGCCCGGTACTGGATGCACAACGGCCTGCTCGACCTCGACGGCGAGAAGATGAGCAAGTCGCTGGGAAACTCGATGCTGGTCAGCGAGGTGCTGACCCGGGTGCGGCCGCCCGAGCTGCGCTACTACCTGGTCCAGGCGCACTACCGGTCGCTGCTGGAGTACTCCGAGGACGCGCTGGAGGAGGCGGCCGCCGCCTACCAGCGGATCGAGCGCTTCGCGGTCCGCGCCCAGGATTTCGGCCTGGACGACGCCGGCCAGCTGGATGACGCTGGCCAGCTGGACGATACGGGCCAGCCGGACGGCGCTGGCCTATCGGAAATTGGCCTGCCGGACGCCGGCGGGGCGGCCGGGCTGCCGGTGTCGTTCCGCGCCGCCATGGACGACGATCTCAGCGTCCCGTCCGCGCTGGCCGCCGTGCACGCCTGCGTCCGGGACGGCAACCAGGCGCTGGCCACGGGAGACAAGGCGGGAGTGCGGGCCAGCCTGGCCCGGCTCCGGGACATGCTCGGCGTGCTCGGCCTGGACCCGCTGGCGCCGCCCTGGTCCGGCGCGGCCGCCACCGGCGCCCCCGGCTCCGGTGAGCGGCTCCGGGACGTGGTCGGGTCGCTCGTGAAACTGACTCTGCGGCAGCGGGACGCGGCCCGGGCCCGCCGCGACTACGCCACCGCGGACGCGATCAGGGACGGCCTGGACGAGATCGGCGTCCAGGTCGAGGACACACCGCAGGGCCCGCGATGGGAGCTAAAGCGTTGAGCACGCGATCCGGCCGTTCCGGCGGCAGTACCGGCCGTTCCGGCCGCTCCGGTGGCGGTACCCCCCGCGGGGTCGGCCGCCCCGGCTCCGGGCAGGCCAAGTCGGGCAAGCCGCGCCCGGGTACCGGCGGCTACGGCCGCCGCGCGCTCGAGGGCAAGGGCCCGACCCCGCCCGCGTCCATGCGCCCCGGCCACCCGGCCCAGCGCCGCGCCGCCGCCGACGCCCGCAGCCGCCCCCGCGACGACGGTTCCGCGGCGGGTTCCCGTGGCCGCCCGCGCGACGACGGCTACCCGGCGGACCCCTACGGTCGTTCCCGTGACGGCGGCTTCGCGCCGGACGCTCGTGGCCGTTCCCGTGGCGGCGCCGCCCCGTCGGGACCGGGCGGCCCCGCGGGCCGGGCCACCCGCGGCGCCGGGGACGCGGCCGAGTTCGTCGCCGGGCGGAACTCCGTGGTGGAGTCGCTGCGCGCCTCGGTACCGGCGGCCGCGCTGTATGTCGGCAACCGGGTCCAGCACGACGAGCGGATCAGCGAGGCCATCAAGCTGGCCGCTAACCGCAATGTGGTCGTGCTCGAGGCCGGGGCGGCCGAACTCGACCGGCTCACCGGCGGCGCGCTGCATCAGGGCCTGGCGCTGCGGGTCCGCCCGTACGACTACGCGCACCCCGACGACCTGCTCGCCCGGGCCGCCGAGGCGGGCCAGGTGCCGCTGATCGCCGCCCTGGACGGCGTCACCGACCCGCGCAACCTGGGGGCGGTGGCGCGTTCGGCCGCCGCGTTCGGCGCGCACGGCGTGGTGGTACCGTCCCGCCGCGGGGCCGGCGTCACCGCCGGCGCCTGGAAGGCCTCCGCGGGCGCGTTCGCCCGGCTGCCGGTGGCCCGCGCCGCCAACCTGGCCCGCACGCTGGCCGCCTACCAGGAGGCGGGGCTCTTCGTGGCCGGCCTGGACGCGGACGGCGACACCGAGATCCGGGACCTGGAGCTGGCGACCTCACCGCTGGTCCTGGCCGTCGGCTCGGAGGGCAAGGGCCTGTCCCGCATCGTCGCCCAGGGCTGTGACGTGCTGGTCCGGATCCCGATCGCGGCCCGCACCGAGTCCCTCAACGCCGGCATCGCGGCCGGCATCGCCCTCTACGAGATCGCCACCCTCCGCTCCCGCGAGCCCGCCAGCTAGCCGCCGCCCGGCTCCGCCGCACCCCCGCCCCGGCGCATCACCCCGCCCGGCAAACCCCCGCCCCGCAAACCCCGCCCCGCAAACCCCCGCCCCGCCCCGCGCCACCCGCCACCGCTTCTTGCGCGAGTCCCATCCCCGCCCTCTTTCATGATCGCGGGCAGTTTTGGCTTCCATACGGCCAAAACTGCCCGCGATCATGAAATGGACAGGCGCTGTGGCAGGGTGGGGACATGGCGGGTGAGGCGGAGCGGGGACTGACGGTCGCGGTGACGGGGCCGACCGGGACATTCGGGTTCGGGCTGATCCCGCTGCTCCAGGCCGATGAGCGGGTGACGCGGATCGCCGGCATCGCCCGCCGCCCGTTCGACCCGGACGGGTACGGCTGGACGAAGATGGAGTACCGCCGCGGCGACGTCCGCGACCCGGCGACCCTGCGCGACGCGTTCGCCGCGGCCGACGTCGTGGTGCACCTGGCCTTCCTGATCACCGGGGCCGCGCCCGCGGAGGAACTCAGGGCGGTCAACGTCGAGGGCACGCTGAACGCCTTCCGGGCCGCCGCCGCAGCCGGCGCGCGCCGGTTCGTCTACGCCTCCTCGGTAGCGGCCTACGGCTTCCACGCCGACAACCCGGTCGGGATGACCGAGGAGTGGCCGGTGCGGCCCGCGGCGCGGCTGTTCTACGCGAAGGAGAAGGCCGAGCTCGAGCACCTGCTGCGGGCCGAGGCCACCCGTCTCGAGCCGCCCCGCCCTGAGGCGCCCCGTGTTGATGCCCTCCGCCCTGAGGCGCCCCGTGTTGATGCGCCCCGCCCTGATGCGGCCGCCTCCGCCGGGCCCGCCCTTTACCTGCTGCGCCCGCCGCTGGTCCTGGGCCCGCACGCCGTCGGCGCCAAGGACCTGCTGCCCGGGCCGCTCGCCCCGCTCGGCCGCAGGCTGGCCACCCTGGCCGCGCGGGCCGTGCGGGCGGGCCGCGTTCCCCGGCTCCCGGTCCTGCTGCCGTCGATGCCGTTCCAGTGCGTGCACGAGGATGACCTCGGTGACGCGCTACTGCGCTGTGTCGTGGCGGCCGGCCCGCCCGGCGCCTATAACGTGGCCGCCGACGGCACCCTTACCAGCGCGGACGTCGCCCGCGAGTTCGGCCTGCTGCCACTGCCGCTGCCCGCCGGGCCGATGCAGCTGGCGGCCCGGACCGCCGCCGCGCTGCCGTTCCTGCCGCCCGCCGCGCAGTGGGTCGAGGCCGCCAGCCATCCGGCCATCATGGACATCACCCGGGCCAAGACCGAGCTGGGCTGGACTCCCCGCTACACCGCCCTCGAGGCCCTGCGGGACACCCTGGGCACCCTGGGGCCGGGCCAACCCTGAGACCGGCCTGGCCTCCATGCCGGCCGGCTACGATTCTCAGAGTCTCCCGCCGGTGTAGCTCAGTTGGCAGAGCAGCCGTCTTGTAAACGGCAGGTCAGCGGTTCGATCCCGCTCACCGGCTCCCAGG
>JAICWX010000496.1 GCA_025934635.1 Streptosporangiaceae bacterium
CGAGCATGATCGCGCCGCCGCCGACGGCCATGTAGAGCAGCCCGGCGAAGCCGACGAACCAGCCGTAGGTGGGGTTCACCAGCCGGGCGCTCCACTGGTAGGCGTAGCCGGCCAGCGGGATGCGGGTGCCGAGCTCGGCCACGACCAGGGCGATGGCCATGTTGCCGACGCCGACGATGGGCCAGGTCCAGATCGAGGCCGGGCCCCAGTAGGACAGGCCGAACCCGTAGTTCAGGAAGATGCCGGTGGTGATGGAGATGATCGAGAACGAGATCGCGAACATGGAGAAGAACCGCAGCGACCGCCTGAGCTCCGGCTTGTAGCCGGCCCGCTCGAGCACCTCCAGCCCGGTATCGGGCGCCGGGGTAGCGGTGATGGGTCTGCCGGGTTCGGCGGCGGTGCTCGACATGGGGGTCCTCCTTGGTTACTGGCCTGGTGAGTGGCCCTCTCTCGTTGCTCTATCTGCCTAGGTGCTTGCGGACGGCGGCGAACGCCTGGTCGGTGGCCTCGAGCACCAGGGCGAGGTCGGCTCCGGTCATGGCGGCGGACACGAACCAGTTGTGCCGGGGGTGCAGGTAGGCGCCGCCGCGCAGCGCCTGCGCGGCGAACACGCCGGCGAGCTCGTAATCGCGGTCGCCGGCGAAGGTGAGGTAGGGCATGGCGGGCGGCCCGGTGTAGTTCACGGCCAGGTCCCACGAGCTGGCCTGGTCGGTGATCCCGGCGCGCAGCTGGGTGCCCATCCGGTCCATGGCCCCGATGGCGTTCTCTTCCTTCAGCGCCTTGATGGTGGCCACGGCGGCGGCCATCGGGACGGCGGCGAACCAGAACGAGCCGGTGACGAAGACGTTCCTGGCACCGTCGCGGAACTTGTCGTTGCCCAGGACGGCGGCCAGCGCCCGGCCGTTGGCGATGGCCTTGCTCCAGGCCGACAGGTCGGGCTCCACCCCGACCGGCTCCCAGCTCGAGCCCAGGTGCAGCCGGAACCCGCAGCGCACGTCGTCCAGGATCAGCGCGGCTTGCTGCTGGTCGCACAGTTGCCGCAGGCCGCGGGCGAAGCCGTGGTCGACCAGCTCGGAGTCGAAGCCGGCGTCGTGCTTGAACGGGCTGACCAGGATGCCGGCCAGGTCGTCGCCGGCTTGGTTTATAGCCGCTTCTACGCTGGTGAGGTCGTTGAAGGTGTAGCGGATGAGGTTCTCGTGGTCGGCTTTGGTGGTGCCCGCGGGGCGGGGCGTGCACCAGGGGGCGGCGCCGTGGTAGGCGCCCTTGGCCACCAGGATCTTGTTCTTTCCGGTCTGCGCCCGGGCAATGGTGCAGCACATGGTGGTGGCGTCGGTGCCGTTCTTGGCGAAGACGGCCCAGTCCGCGTGGCGCACGGTCGCCACCATCAGCTCGGCCAGGTCCACCATGACCGGGCTGGGGCCGTTCTGGCAGTCGCCCTGTTCGGCTTGTATCGTTGCGGCCGCCTCGACCGCCGGGTGCCGGTGGCCGAGCACGACCGGGCCGTAGCTGCACATCAGGTCGACGTACTCGTGCCCGTCCACGTCCCAGACCCGGGCCCCGCGGCCGCCCCGCATGAACTGCGGGTAGGCGGCGCCGGGGGCGACCTGGTGCCCGTACATCCCGCCCGGGATCACGGCCTGGGCGCGCTCTTTGAGCTGCTGGTCGGTGGTCTGCTGGCCCGTGCTTGGCTGGGGTGTGCTCATGTGATCAGCTCCTTGATGCGGCCGGCCGCGGCCGGCTGGGCGCCGTCGAGGAAGTCCAGGACCTGGCCGAGGTTCTCGATGCCGGCGTCGGAGCCCAGCCCGGTGGCGACCAGGGCGCCGCAGGCGAGGCCGAGCCAGGCCGCGTCGAGCGGGTCCGGGTTGTGCTGGCCGGCCGCCAGCAGCAGGCCGGTGAGCATCCCGGCGGTGAAGCCGTCGCCGCAGCCAGTGGTGTCGACCACGTCGACCGGCAGGGCGGGCAGCGCCGCCGACCCGCTGGCGCCGCGCCAGGCGACCAGGCAGCCGTCCGCGCCCTGCGTCACCGCCACGCCGTAGGTGCCGAGCGCGAGCACGTCCTCGATGGCGTCGGCCAGGTCGGCCCGGCCGGTGAGGGTGAGGAGCTGGTCGGCGTTCGGCAGGAACCAGTCGGTCTGGGCGAGCAGGGGGGCGAGCCGCTCCAGGTCTTCGGGGCGGCCGGGGTGCAGGACGTCGACGGCGACGAGCGCTTGTTGGCTTTTCGCGGCGGCGGCCACCTCGGCCAGATCCGCACCGGTCATCCCGGCCAGGGCGTCCGGGGCGCCGATCAGGAGAGCGCGGCTGCCGGCGAGGTGCTCCAGGTTGATGTCGGCGCGGCCGAAGAGCCGGGTCGCGCCGGGCACGTGCAGCGCCGGGCGCTCGCCGTTCGGCCTGATCGGGAGGATGGTGGCCGAGGTCTGAACACCTTTTTTCCGAACGAGGCCAGCGGTTTCCACGCCGTGCCTGCCCATCGCGGCGGTGACGATGTCGCCCAGCAGGTCGTCGCCGAGCGCGCCGAGGACCCGGACCCTGGCCCCCAGCTTGGCCAGGTCGACGGCGGGACCGGCGGCGGTGCCCGCGGCGGTGGCCCGGATCTCGGTGAGCCGGACGCTGCCCTGGCCGGGCGGGATCGTCTCGACCGGGCGGCCCAGCACGTCCAGGATGCAGGCGCCGACGACGGTGACTGATCCCAGGTCCGGGCGCCCGGTACTCATGGCTGGCGGCGCTCGCCGTAGCGGCGGCGGCGGGACTCGGCGGTGACCTCGTCGAGCTCGGCGGCCGACAGGAGGGCGGGCTCGCCGTAGCTCAGCGCGAGCCGGTAGGTGCGGGCCAGCCACTCGAGCAGCAGCGCCCGGTCGTAGGCCTGGGCCAGGTCGCGGCCATAGGTCACCGCGCCGTGGTTGCGCAGGATGACGGCGCTGCGGCCGTCCAGCGCTTTTACGGCGGCTTCGGCCAGGCCGTCCGAGCCGAACCGCACGTAGGGCGCGACGCGGACCGGGCCGCCGAGGCCGGTGATCGCGTAGTGGATGGCGGGCAGTTCCGTGCGGGTGGCCGACAGCGCGATGACCTCGGGCGAGTGGGTGTGCACCACGGCTCCGGCGCGGGTCGCCGCGTAGATGGCCAGGTGCATCGGGGTCTCCGAGGACGGCGTCTCCGGGTTGCCCGCGGCCGGCTCGGCGCCGTCGGCGGTGACCAGGCAGATGTCCGGCGGCTGCATGTCGGCGTAGCTGACCCCGGACGGGGTGATCGCCACCACGCCGTCCGCGCGCACGCTCATGTTGCCCGCGCTGCCGACGGCCAGTCCGTCGTCAAGCAGGCGAGCGCTGTAGCTGACGAGCTGGCCGCGAACCGCCTGCAGCCCGTCCGGATCGTCGCTGTACACTAATGTCGGATATTAGACGGACGTCCGACAAAAAAACAGGCCCGGGGGGTGATCATGCCCAAGATCGTCGACTGGGACGCCCGGCGGGACGAGATCCTCTCCGCCACCTGGCGGGTGATCGCGCGCGACGGCATCGCCCGCGCCACCATCAGGGCCATCGCCCGCGAGGCGGGCTGCTCCCGGGGCATCCTGGCGCATTACTTCGACGACAAGGCCGACATCCTCGGCTCGGCGCTGATGATGTCGCACCGCCGGGTGGTGGCCCGGATGGAGGCCGGGGCGGCCGGGCTGACCGGGCTGGACGCGCTGCGCGTCATCATGCTGGAGGCCCTGCCGCTGGACGAGCAGCGAGATCTCGAGGCGCAGATCGAGATCAGCTTCTGGGGCCGGGCACTGGGCAACCCGGCGCTGCGCGAGCTGCAGCACGCCGAGTTCGACCGCTTCGCCGAGCGGCTGCGCGGCCACCTGGCCGAGGCGGAGAAGAACGGCGAGCTCCGCGCGGGAGTGGACATCGCGCTGGCCGCCCACCAGCTGCTGGTGCTGATCGACGGGCTCAGCGCCGAGCGGGTGCTCTACCCGGACCGGGTCGACCCGGTCCGCCAGCAGCAGATGCTCGACGCCCTGCTGGGCAGCCTGCGCTCCTGACCGGCGGCCCGCTCGCGGCTGGCTCCCGAATAAGGTGACCTGGGTCACGTGACCTGAGTCACGTGATCTGGGTCACGGTATTTGAATGGTCTTAAAACGATCCTTTCCCTGTGCCCGGATGTACCGGGCACGTTCATACGGGGAACTGGAGTAATAACAATGAGCATCAAGAGCAGGTTCGGGCGAGCTGGGGTCATTGCCGCGGCCACCGCCGCGATCGGCGTGGGCATGGCCGGGGTGGCGTCGGCGGCACCGGCGGCGTCAGCGGCGCCGGCTGCGATCAACGGGCCGGTCTTCGGCTGCGTCTTCCAGACCGTCAACGGTCACTACCTGACGGCGGTGGGCGCGGGGGGCCGCAGCACCGACGTGATCCACAGCGACGCGACCAGGATCGGGTCCTGGGAGAAGTTCACCCTGATCGACTCCGGGACCGGGACGCCCGTCATCCAGTACGGCATCCAGACTGCGAACGGCCACTACCTGACGGCCGTCGGCGGTGGCGGGCGGACCACCGACGTGATCCACTCCGACGCCACCCAGATCCAGGCCTGGGAACTGCTCACGCTGAACTCGCTCGGGGGCGGCGTGTATGACATCCAGACCGTCGACGGGCACTACCTCACCGCCGTGGGCGGTGGCGGGCGGACCACCGACGTGATCCACTCGGACGCCACCCGGGTCGGCTCGTGGGAGAAGTTTACGGTCAGCTGCGGCCACTGACCAACCACACGCACCCAGCCGCCACTCGGTCCCGGTCCCGGCGACGGCATTGATGCTCCATCGATGCCGCCCCGGCACAATGCCGCTTAGCTTAAGTTGATCTTGTCTTTGCGTCACTTACGTCACCGGCGGCCAGCCGCCCAGACCGGAACCTCCCGCCAGCCGAAACGTTCCCCAGGGCCCGCCGGGCCGATTCCATGATCACGTGTTGTTGCAGGCCGCCGGCGACCCCTAACAACACGTGATCATGGAGCGCGACCGCGACAAGCTGACCGGAAATAACAACCTTTAGCGGGCAGGCGGCAGCGACCCCCGGCCGGTGCGCTGGCGGGGGCCTCGGCGGCTAGCTGCGCTGGAGC
>JAICWX010000494.1 GCA_025934635.1 Streptosporangiaceae bacterium
CCCCGCCAGCGCACCGGCCGGGGGTCGCTGCCGCCTGCCCGCTAAAGGTTGTTATTTCCGGTCAGCTTGTCGCGGTCGCGCTCCATGATCACGTGTTGTTAGGGGTCGCCGGCGACCTATAACAACACGTGATCATGGAATCGGCCCGGCGGGCCCAGGGGAACGTCCCGGCTGGCGGGAGGTTCCGGTCGGTGCGGCTGCCCGCCGGTGACGTAAGTGACGCAAAGACAAGATCAACTTAAGCTAAGCGGCATTGCGCGGGAGCAGCATTGATGCTCCATCGATGTCGTTAGTACGCGGGCCCGGCCGGCCCTGAGCGGGGGATAGCTGTAAGCAAGGGCACCATGGGCAACTCCTGTATCGCGCTTCAGCATGCGGGCGCTAGGAGCTCCCGCCGCGAGAGGCCGACGAGGTGTCGGGGAAGGACGTCGGGGGAGCGCTGCTCGACGGGGAGCTAGTCGGGCTCGGCGAGGTCACCGGCGTCGGCGCCGTGCTGCTCGGCGGTGCGCTGCTCGGCGGCGCGGACCGGCTCGGCGGCGGCGTTCTCGACGGGGCGTGGGTCGGCGCGTCGTAGGCCGGCGTGTCATACGACGGTGCCGCGGCCGGCGGCTGCGTCCGGTGAACGGTGTGCGCGGGCGAGGGCGAAGCGGGCGCCGTGGACGAGGCCCGCGAAGCCGGCGCGGTGGCCGCCGGCGCGGTCGCAGCCCCGGCCGCTGGCTGCGCTGAGGGCATCGCCTGGGCCGGACTCCCGCTCAGCGCGAAGGCCGCCCCGCCCCCGCCTCCGACCACTACGGCCAGGGCCGCCGCCACGGCGAACGACCGCCAGCGGACCAGCCGGGGCCGCTGTCCCGGCTCGCCGCCGATCCCCGTGCCGCCACTGATCCCGGCGCCACCCGCCCCGGGACCGCCGTAACCACGCTCACCACGGCCAGTCGCACCATAGCCAGCCGCATCCTGACCGACCCGCGTCACCGAGACCGCCGCCTCTGCCGCCGCCGGCTCCGCCGTCGCCACCGTCAGCGGCACCTCGCCCACCCGGAACGTCCGCGTCACCGGTTCCGGCAGCCAGTCCTGGACCGGATACGCTGCCCCGGCCAGCAGCGCCGCGGCCGTAGGACGCGCACCCGGGTCCTTGGCCAGGCAGCGCGAGACCACAGGCCGGATCCCGGTCGGCACCTGGTCCAGGTCAGGCGGGTTGTGCACCACGCGGTACACCAGCGCCGGCGTGGACCCGGAACCGAACGGTCCCTGGCCCGTCGCGGCGAATGCCAGCACCGCGCCCAGGCTGAAGACGTCGCTGGCCGGCCCGACCTCGCGGCCCTCGGCCTGCTCCGGGGACATGAACCCGGGGGAGCCGACCACCAGGCCGGTATGGGTCAGCGCGCTGGCCTCGGCCGCCCGTGAGATGCCGAAGTCGATCAGCCGGGGGCCGTCCGCGGCCAGCAGCACGTTGGCCGGCTTCAGGTCGCGGTGCACGATGCCCGCGCCGTGGATGGCCGACAGCGCCTCGGCCAGCCCGGCCGCCAGCATCAGCACCGAGGCGGCGGGCAGCGGCCCGTGCCGGGTCACCGCGTCCGCCAGCGAGGGCCCGGGCACGTACGCCGTGGCCAGCCAGGGCTCGGGACCGTCCGTGTCCGCGTCGAGCACCGGGGCGGTGTACAGGCCGCTCACCGTCCGCGCGACCGCCACCTCCCGCCGGAACCGGGCCCGGAACTCCGGGTCCCGGGCCAGCTCGGCCCGGATCACCTTCACCGCCACCGCCCGGCCGCCCGGCGACAGGCCCAGGTACACCCGCCCCATGCCGCCGGCCCCGAGCCGCCCCCGCAGCCGGTACGGCCCGATCAGCTCGGGATCCCCCGGCCGAAGCTCGTGCTTCATCACAATCCCCGTCCTTCACCCGGGACGCTCCGCGCGCCCCGCCGTAAATTGCCACGCGGCGGGGCGCACGAAGGTTCATTCCTGAGGGAAGCCTGGAGATCCTGAAGAAAGCCTCAAGACGAAGCGATCGACATCGTCTCCATGGACAGGTAGGTGTGGGCGGCCCAGGACACCGGGTCGCGGGCGAAGTCGTGCTGCAGCGCCCGGTTGCGCAGCGCGTTGTCGAGCGCGGCCATGATCATCGACTGGTCGAGTACCAGGTCACGGTGGCCGACCGCCCCGGTGACCGGGTTGACCGCGTCGAAGAACCCGTCCGCGCCGTAGACACCAGGAAAATGTGACCGCAGCGCGGTGATGTTGGCGAAAGCCTGCTGCGGGGCCACGTCGAGGGCGAGGAAGGACGCGTGCGGCGTGACCACCGTCTCGCTGGATCCGCCGTGGTCCTGGGACAGCCCCTCGTTCGGGTGACTCGCGTTCGCGCCGACTCCGTAATACGGGAACTTCAGCCCCTCGACGCCGTAACCGCTGTAGTCACCGGTGTCGTCCGGCGTGCTCGACGGCGACATGCCCCAGACCGGATAGCCCAGCTGCTGGGTCGCGTACTTGATCTGCACCTGGGCCGTCCGGGCGTCGGCCAGCCCGAAACTGCGCGTGCCCCACGACGTCTCCGGCACGATCTCGTTCGGCATCAGGCCCTCGAACATCCCGCCGGCGTACGTAGGAATGAACGTCAGGCTGGAACCGGGGTAGGTGTAGTGGCCCTCCCACACCGGGAACTGCTGCCCGGACTGCGGGTCGGCGTAGGTCTGCCAGGAGCCCGCCATCGGCCACTGCCCCTGCCAGGAGAAATCCGGGTCGGTGGTCTGGCAGTCGGCGAACGGGGCCGGCGGCGGCAGTTCCCGCCAGCTGCGCCACCACACGTTGCCGGGCATCTGGTGCAGGCCCATGCCGATGTAGGCGGAGATCCGCGGGTCGCTGTACAGCGCGCCGTTGTGGTAGTAGTGCGTCCAGTTGTCGCCCGCCGTCGGCGGCAGCCCGGCGTAGTACCCGCCGTACATCTGGCCGGTCGGCTGGTTCCCGGTGACGGCCGGGTTGACGTTGCAGTGCGTCTCGGCCCGGTTGTCGTAGAACAGCCCGAAGTTCATCGGCGCCATCAAATGGTTCACCAGCCCGGCCAGCGACGGCACCGCCTGCCGGACCACGATCAGGCCCGAGGCGTACCAGCCGTTGTCCACGTTGGAGACGAAGAAGCAGTTGTCGAAGGCCGGGGTCGTCTCGGTGCAGTCGCCCTGGCCGGGATTGGTCAGCACGGCGCCGCTGGTGGTGTCGTACCACTGGTACAGGAAGCCGTCGAACCGCTTCAGGTGCGACACCTCGGTCAGGGTGGCCGAGAGCCTGGTGCGGGCCTGCGCCTCGCTGATCAGGCCCAGGTCCCGGGCCGAGACCACGGCCCACAGGTACACCCCGATGTTCGCCGAGGAGGTGTACCGTCCGTAACTGGTCGGGGTGGCCGAACCTCCGGCGAAGGTCAGGTTGTCCATCGGCAGGCTGGTCGCGGCGTCCACGTCCGCGCCGTAGAACTTCCAGGTATCCCGGGCGATGGACATCAGGCTGGCCCGCTGGGCGGTGCTGAGCCCGCCGTACGGGCTGACCGGGGACGCCGAGACCGCCCGGGCCGTGCCCGGGGCCAGCAGCGCGATCACGGTGACCGCGACCACCACCGCCAGGGCCCACCCCGATCTGGAGATCCTGCTTCGTCGGCTACTGCGCATCCGTCGCCTCCTTGGCGGCTTGAGGGGCTTACTGGGGACAGCCGCAGCTGCCCCTGAGCTCGAGGCGGACGGGCAGTTCCACCGTCCGGCGGGGCAGTTCGGCGCCCCCGATGCGGTCGCTGAGCATGGCCACGGCGGTGTCACCGAGCGCCGCCATCGGCTGGACCACGGTGGTGAGGCCAGGCCGCAGGTGCCGCCCCAGCCTGATGCCGTCGAACCCGGTGACGGCCACGTCGCCGGGCACGCTGAGCCCCGCCTCCTGCAGCGCCGCCATCACCCCGATCGCGGTCTGGTCGTTGGCGCACACCACGGCGCGGGGCACCGGCCCGGCGGCCAGGATCCGTTCGGCCACCCGGTGGCCGCCCGCGGTGGTGAAGTCGCCGTGGTGGACGGGCGCCTGGTCCAGGCTTGCGGTCGCCCGCCGGAACCCGTCGAGCCGGCTCGACGAGTCCGGTGAGTCGGGCGGCCCCGCGATGAAGCACATGTCGCGGTACCCGTGCATGTCCGCCAGGTGCTCGGTCACCTGGTACGCCCCGCTCTCGTTGGCCACGGACAGGTGATCGATGGCCCGGTCCGGCCGGCCCTCGCTTTCCCCGGTGGCCAGCAGCACGACCGGGATCTGCGTGGCGACGTGCTCGATCATCGCCAGCGGCGCGGTACGGGCCAGCACCACCAGCCCGTCGCACCGCCCCGCGATGCTCAGCACCAGGCCGCTGTCGTCGCGGCGGTGGCTGGCCGCGATGAGCATCGCGTACCCGCCGCGCCGGGCGGCCCGCTCCATGCCCCGGATCACCTCGTCGTACCAGTACGCCGCGTCGCCCTCGTCCCGGTGCTGGTCAGGGGAGGCCTGGTCAGCGGTGTCCAGGTCGGGGAAGCACAGCCCGAGCACGCCGGTCCGCCGGGCGGCCAGGTCGCGGGCCGCGCCGCTCGGCACGTAACCCAGCTCGGTGACCGCGGTGAGCACCTTGTCCCTGGTCCCGGGCAGGACGCGCTCGTGCCCGGCCAGCACCCGCGACACCGTGGCCGTGGACACGCCGGCGTGCCGTGCCACCTCGTACACGCTCGGCTTGTCCCGCACCAGGAGAAATCCCTTCATGTACGCGCATACACGATCATGCTCTGACAAGCCGCGCCTGGCAACCGTTTCTCGCCTCAACGTGAGGAAACCCGGATTCCACCACGTTCAGACGCGGCGGGATCCGGGTTTCGCGCCGCCGGGGCGGCCGGTGCCGGGCGTTAGGCGGACTGGTGCTGGAATGCCTTGACCAGCTGCTCGCAGAACGCGGGCAGGTCGTCCGGCTTCCGGCTGGTCACCAGGGTGTTCGGCCCGTCCGTGCAGACCTGGACCCCGGCGTCCACCCAGGTGCCGCCGGCGTTGCGGATGTCGGTCGCCAGGCTGGGCCACGAGGTCAGCGTCCGGCCCCGGACCAGGTCCGCCTCGACCAGGGCCCACGGCCCGTGGCAGATGACCGCGACCGGCTTGCCCGCCTCGAAGATCCGCCGGA
>JAICWX010000013.1 GCA_025934635.1 Streptosporangiaceae bacterium
AAACCCGGGCGCGATCATGGCCATCGTGTGAAACCAGCCCGCGGAAACCCGCGAACCAGCCCCATTGACGAGGTTCGTGCATGATAAAACTGTGCACTGGCTTTTAGCACGCTGTTGAGTTCTCAAGGAGCGGACGCACACTGTCCGGAAACTCGCGTTTCCCTTCAGGGCAACCATTCAAACTTACCGGGTTCGGTACCTCTTGTCAAGCCAGTTCCGGAGAACTTCGCTGACTCGTGAACCTCGCCCTGCCGCCAGTTCACCTCGAAACCGTCGTCTTGCAGACACGCAAAACCAGAGCTTCGAAGACTTCCTGGTGGCTGTCGGGGGCTTCAGCCGCTTTCGCGTCCGTCCCGGCCCGACAGGAAGAACTCTATGGGTGCACGGCACCTTCGTCAAATCGAACTCGGCTACATCCTGTCACCGCAGGTCAGACGCGGTGTAGCAGCCGCCGGATGACCGGTCACCCGCCTCGCCCGCTCGGTGAGGCGGCGGAAGACTTGTGTGGGCCTAGCCCTGTCATCGCCACACCTTCCCCGGCGCCAACCAAGCCAAACACGAAAAGCCGGCGGGTTATCGCTCCGCGGCCGGACCAATGACCACGGAAGCGGATCATGCCGTGACCATCTCTAGGAGGCAGGCTGGCCGATCTCGACCGCGCCGATAGTGCGCTTGCCACGGCGCAGGATCAGGTAGCGCCCGTACAGCAGGTCGCCGGCGCCGGGCACCGCGCCCACCTCGGTGATCTTGCGGTTGTTCAGGTAGGCCCCGCCCCCGGTGATGGCGCGGCGCGCCTCCGAGACCGACGTCACGACCCCGGCCGCCGCCATCAGGTTCGCCAGCGGCGGCAGCGCGCCGGCGTCGGCGTCGGCCTGGTGCGGGCGCAGCTCGGCGACGGCCGCGGTCAGGGTGCGCTCGTCGAGCTCGGCGAGTTCCCCCTGACCGAACAGGGCCCGGCTGGCCGCGATCGCGCGCTGGGTCTCCTCCGCGCCGTGGACCAGCGTGGTGATCTCCTCGGCCAGGGCACGCTGGCCCGCGCGAGCGGCCGGGCGCTCCGCGCTCTCCTGGGCAAGCGCCTCGATCTCCTCGCGCGACTTGAAGCTGAACACGCGCAGCAGGTTCGGCACCTCAGCGTCGCTGACGTTCAGCCAGAACTGGTAGAACGCGTACGGCGCCATGAGCTCGGGGCTGAGCCAGATCGCGCCGCCCTCGGACTTGCCGTACTTGGTCCCGTCCGGCTTGGTGATCAGCGGAGTCGCCAGCGCGTGCACCGACGCGCCCTCCACCGACCTGATCAGCCCGACCCCGGCAACCAGGTTGCCCCACTGGTCGCTGCCGCCCAGCTGCAGGGTGCAGCCGTGCCGCCGGTAGAGCTCGAGGAAGTCCATGGACTGAA
The DNA here is from genome assembly GCA_025934635.1 of Streptosporangiaceae bacterium. Next base: position 1,397 of record JAICWX010000013.1, read on the forward strand.
GCAGCTGGTAGCTGAACTCGGTGTAGCTGATCCCGCCCGCTTCCAGCCGGGCCTTGACCGACTCCCGGTCCAGCATCCGGTTGACCGAGAAGTGCTTGCCGATGTCGCGCAGGAAGTCCAGCACCGGCATCGGGCCGGTCCAGTCCAGGTTGCTGACGATCAGCGCGCTCGACTCGCCCGCGTCGAAGTCCAGGAACCTGGACACCTCACCGCGGATCCGCTCCACCCACTCGGCCACCGTGTCACGCGAGTTGAGCACCCGCTCGGACGACTTGCCGCTCGGGTCGCCGATCAGCCCGGTGGCCCCGCCGACCAGCCCGATCGGGCGATGGCCGGCCAGCTGCAGGCGGCGCAGGGTGACCAGCAGCACCAGGTTCCCGATGTGCAGCCCCGGCGCGGTCGGGTCGAAGCCGCCGTACATCGTGACCCGGCCCGATTTCAGCGCCAACCGCAGCTCGTCGAGATTGGTGCTGTCAGCGATCAGGCCCCGCCAGGAGAGTTCGTCGATGATGTCGTCCACGCCTGAATGGTGCCACTTACCGGCCGTCAGGGGGTAACCAGTTTGCGCTTTCTCGGTACGGCCGCGCGGTACACCGACACCGCCGGATCACCCTCGAGCCAGAACCGCCAGGGGATTTCGGCTGCGCTGCTCACCCCGACCCGCGGTCCGGTGGCGATTTTTACCGAACGGGGTGCCGGCTCCGCTCCGGTGCCGATCCGGAGTGACGAGGACGGGACGCAGGCGTCGGCGCCGTCGAGGGCACGGTCGATGCCAAGCGCCAGGCAGAGCCGGGCCGGCCCGCGGGCCAGGTCCCGGGACGCGAGCGTGCTTGCCCCGCGGGGGCTGGCCGGGCTGGGTGCTCGGCCCCGGGTGCGCCGGGCCCGGGCCAGCTCCTCCCCCGCGACGATCGCGCCGGCCCGCAGCAGCACCGCTGAGGCCCCCTCCTGGCCGGCCGGGCCCTGCTCGCCCAGGCAGACCAGGTTGACGCAGAAGTACATGCCGTAGGTGAAGTACACGTAGGCGTGGCCGGGCGGGCCGAACATCACCGCGTTCCGCCGGGTCTTGCCCCGGTACGCGTGCGAGGCCGGGTCGGACGCCCCGGCGTACGCTTCCACCTCGGTGAGCCGGACCGCGACCAGGCCGTCAGCCGTCTCGTGCTCGAGCACGCAGCCGAGCAGGTCCGGCGCCACCTCGACCGAGGGCCGGGCGAAGAAGTCCCGCGGGAGCAGCTGCACCTAGCCGAGGTCCTCGCCGGCCCAGGCGGCGTGCGCGTCGACCGTGGCGCGCAGCGCGGTGATCTGTTCCTGGACGCGGTCCGGCGCGGTCCCGCCGTATCCCTGGCGGGCCGCGAGCGCGCCCTCGACCGTCAGCACCTGCCGGATGTCGGGGGTCAGGTGCTCGGAGACCTTGGCCAGGTCGGCGTCGCTCACGTCGTCCAGGTCGCAATCGTGCACCTGGCACCACACCACGAGATGCCCGACCACCTCATGCGCCTCGCGGAACGGGACGCCCCGCCGGACCAGGTACTCGGCCAGGTCGGTGGCGAGGGTGAACCCGGTCGAGGCGCTCCGGCGGAGCCGGTCGGGGTTGACCCGGAGCGTCGCGATCAGGCCCGCCATGGCGGGCAGCACCAGCAGCAGGGTGTCGACCGCGTCGAAGACCGGCTCCTTGTCCTCCTGCAGGTCCCGGTTGTAGGTCAGCGGCAGGCCCTTCAGCGTGGTGAGGAGCCCGGTCAGGCCGCCGATGAGGCGCCCCGCCTTGCCGCGGGCCAGCTCGGCCACGTCCGGGTTCTTCTTCTGCGGCATGATCGAGGACCCGGTCGCGTAGGCGTCGTCGATCTCCACCCAGCCGAACTCCTGGGATGACCAGAGCACGATCTCCTCGCCCAGCCGGGACAGGTGCACCCCGGTCAGCGCGGCGGCGAAGCAGAACTCGGCGGCGAAGTCGCGGTCGGCGACGGCGTCCATGGAGTTCGGCGCGGCGGCGTCGAACCCGAGCTCGGCCGCGAGCACCTCCGGGTCGACCGGGAGTGAGGACCCGGCCAGTGCGCCGGACCCGAGCGGGCTGACCGCCGCGCGCTTGTCCCAGTCCCGCAGCCGGCCCACGTCGCGGGCGAACGCCTGCACATGGGCCAGGAGCTGGTGACCGAACAGGACCGGCTGCGCGTGCTGCAGGTGGGTCATGCCGGGCGCGGGCACGTCGCCGACGGCGACGGCCTGGTCGACCAGCGCGGTCTCCAGTTCCGACAGCCTGCTCACGATCAGCCGGACGTTGTCCCGCAGGTACAGCCGCAGGTCGGTCGCGACCTGGTCGTTGCGGCTGCGGCCGGCCCGGAGCTTGCCGCCGAGCGCGCCGAGCCGCTCGAGCAGCCCGCGCTCGAGCGCGGTGTGCACGTCCTCATCGGCGACCGTAGGCCGGAACGACCCGTCCGCGACGGCCCGGTCCAGGTCATCGAGGGCCCTGAGCATCGAGCCGAGCTCGGCTTCGGTCAGCAGCCCGGCCCGGTGCAGCACCCGGGCGTGCGCGCGGGAAGCCCGCAGGTCGTACCGCGCCAGCCGCCAGTCGAACTGAACGCTGAGGGACAGCCGCGCCAGCGCCTCGGCCGGGCCACCAGCGAACCGCCCGCCCCACAGCCGCGTCGCGCCGTCTGACGTACCTTCACCCTGTCCCGCTGCCACAATTCCTCTTTCTATCGCACGTACGCCTCAGTTTTGTCGCACCCGTCCCGGAGTCGGTGTGCCCCCGGGTACGCAAGAAGGTACCCGGGGGCACACCGAGCGCGGCTGGGAATCCGGACGGGGACGGGGACGGGGACGGGGGGCGGGGGCGGTAATCGACGGCGGTTGGCGCGGCGGAGGAAATCGGCGGCCAGGGCGTCGCCGCCGACCGGGTCGCGGGCGATGAGGAGCACGGTGTCGTCACCGGCCACGGTGCCGAGGACGGCGGGCAGGCCCGCGTGGTCGATGACCGAGGCCAGGAACTGGGCCGCGCCGGCCGGGGTCCGCAGCACGACCAGGTTGGCGCTCGCCTCGGCCGACGTCATCAGCTCGCCGAGGTAGCGGGCCAGCCGGGCGTCGTGGGGAGTCTCGGTCCTGGTGCCGCCGGGATTCGGGACGCCGGGTTTCGAGACGCCGGATTTCGAGACAGCGGATTTCGAGACAGCGGGTGAGGCGGTGTCGTCAGGACGCGAGCCGGGGCCGCCGGGATGGGAGCCGGGGCCGCCGGGCGCCTCGGGCAGCGAGTACACCAGGGAGCCGCCCGCGCGGAGCTTGACCACGCCGAGCTCGTCCAGGTCGCGGGACAAGGTGGCCTGGGTGACGTGCACGCTGGCGTACCGCTCGAGCAGTTCGGCCAGCTCTTCCTGGGAGCGGACCTGCTCGCGGGCCAGGATGTCGGCGATCCGGGCGTGCCGGGCCGTCTTGGTCAGGGGGGTGGTCACGTGGCGTCCCCCGAGCGCTCCAGCAACCAGGTGAGGAGGGCCTTCTGGGCGTGCAGCCGGTTTTCCGCCTGTTCCCAGACGACGCTGTTCGGCCCGTCGATCACCTCGGCGCTGATCTCCTCGCCGCGGTGGGCGGGCAGGCAGTGCAGGACCAGGCAGCCGGGCTTGGCCAGCGCCAGCTTGGCGCTGTCCAGCCGGTACGGCTCCAGGACCACGCGGCGTTCCCCGGCCATGGCTTCCTGGCCCATGGAGGCCCACACATCGGTGGCGATCACGTCGGCCTGCTCGCACGCGGCCGCGGGGTCGGTGCAGAGCTCCACCGAGCCGCCGGTCTGCCCGGCGATCCTGGCCGCGGCGGCGACGATCTCCGGGTCGGGGACCACGGTCTCGGGCGCGCCGATGCGCACCTGCATCCCGGCGGTCGCCCCGCCGAGCAGGTACGACTGCGACATGTTGCTCGAGCCGTCGCCGAGGAAGGTCAGCACCCGGCCGGCCAGCGAGCCGGCGTGGGCCCGGATGGTCTGCAGGTCGGCCAGGATCTGGCAGGGATGGAACTGGTCGGTCAGCGCGTTGATCACCGGCACGGCCGAGGCGGCGGCCAGGGCGTCGATCCGCTCCTGCTCATAGGTCCGCCACACGACCGCGGCGACCTGGCGTTCCAGCACCCGGGCGGCGTCCTCGATCGTCTCGCCGCGGCCGAAGTGGGTGGTCTGGGTGTCGATGATCATCGGGAAGCCGCCGAGCTCGGCGATGCCGACGGTGAACGACACCCGGGTGCGCAGGCTCGGCTTGTCGAACAGCACGGCCACGGCGCGGGGACCGGCCAGGGGCTTGAAGCGGGGGAGCGCGGGGGGGATCAGGGTTTCGTCCCCCCCGGAGGCAGCAGAGTGACCGAAGCGGTCCTTCTTCAGCTGGTCGGCCAGGTCGAGGACGGCGGCTTGCTCGGCCGGGGCCAGGTCGTCGTCGCGCAGGAAGTGCCGGGTCACGAGCTCACCTCGTCCAGGACGGCGGGCAGCGCGGCCACGAACTCGTCCGCCTCGGCCGCCGTCAGGATCAGCGGCGGCGCCAGCCGGATCGCGTCCGGCTGGACCGCGTTGACCAGGAAGCCGGCCCGCCGGGCGGCGGCCTCGACGCCGGGGGCGAGCGGCGCCGTCAGGACGACCGCCCGCCATAGCCCGGCGCCGCGGACGCCCGCGACCAGCGGGTGGCTGATCTCACTCAGGCCGGCCGCCAGGTGCTCGCCGGTCTCGGTGACGTGGGCCAGCAGGCCGTCGCGCTCGATGGTGTCCAGGACGGCCAGGGCCGCGGCGCAGGCGACCGGGTTCCCGCCGAAGGTGGAGCCGTGATCTCCCTGGGAGAAGCCGGAGCCGGCCGGGCCGAGGCCGATGCAGGCGCCGATCGGCAGCCCGCCGCCCAGGCCCTTGGCCAGGGTGAGGACGTCGGGCCGGACGCCGGCGCTCTGGTGCGCGAACCACGCTCCGGTCCGGCCGATGCCGCTCTGGATCTCGTCGAGCACCAGGAGGGCGCCGGCCTGATCACAGTCTTCGCGGGCCGCGGCCAGGTAGCCCGCGGGGGCGGGCACCACGCCGCTCTCCCCCAGGCCGGGCTCGAGGAAGACGGCGGCCACGTCGGGACCCACCGCGGCCTGCAGCGCCTCCGCGTCGCCGTACGGAACGAACCGGACTTCCTGGCCATACGGGCCGAACGGGGTGCGGATCGAGTCTTTGCCGGTGAGCGCGAGCGACCCTAGGGTCCGGCCGTGGAAGCTGCGCTCGGCGGCCACGATCACCGGCCGCTCCGGGCCCTGGATGCGCCGCACCAGCTTGACCGCGGCCTCGTTGGCCTCGGTGCCGGAGTTGGCGAGGAAGACGCGGCCGTCCTCTCCCAGCAGCGCGAGCAGGCGCTCGGCGAGGTCGAGCTCGCGCTCGTGCAGGAACAGGTTGGAGGTGTGCGCCACCTGGGCCACCTGGCGGCTGACCGCCTCGACGATGGCCGGGTGGGCGTGCCCGAGCGAGCTCACCGCGATGCCGGCGATCAGGTCCAGGTACTCGCGGCCATCAGCATCCCAGACCCGGCAGCCTCGGCCAAGGAGTATGGCCACCGGGGGCACCCCGTAGTTCGGCATGAACGCCGCGGCGAACCGCTTCTGCAGGGTTTCCGTATTGGTCATTTGCTACCTCCTGGAAGGACCATGGTCCCGATGCCGGAGTCGGTGAAGATCTCGAGCAGGACGGCGTGGCTGAGGCGGCCGTCCAGGACGTGCGCCTGCGGCACACCGCCTTGCACGGCGGTCAGGCAGGCCTCCATCTTGGGAATCATCCCGGCCGCCAGGCCCGGCAGCAGCCCGGCCAGCTCGGCCGCGGTGAGCTCGCTGATGACCTCGGCCGACGACGGCCAGTCCCGGTACAGGCCGGCCACGTCGGTGAGCACCACGAGCTTGGCCGCGTCCAGGGCGACCGCGAGCGCGGCCGCCGCGGTATCCGCGTTCACGTTGTAGATCTCGCCGTCCTGGCCGGCGGCCACGCTGGAGACGACCGGGATCCGGCCGTCGGCCAGCAGCGCCTCGATGGCGCCGGGGTCGGTGGCCACGATCTCGCCGACCAGGCCGATGTCGACCGGCTCGCCGTCCACGACCGCCGTCTTGCGGACCGCGGTGAGCGTGCCCGCGTCCTCCCCCGACATGCCCACCGCGAACGGGCCGTGCCGGTTGATCAGGCCGACGATGTCCTTGTTGACCGTGCCGGACAGCACCATCCGGACGACCTCCATGGCCGCCGGCGTGGTGACCCGGAGCCCGGCGGTGAACGAGGACTCGACGCCGAGCCGGGCGAGCATCGTGTTGATCTGCGGGCCGCCGCCGTGCACCACGACCGGGCGCAGCCCGGCGTAGCGCAGGAACACCAGGTCCTGGGCGAACGCCAGGCGCAGCGCCTCGTCGGCCATGGCGTGCCCGCCGTACTTGATCACCACCGTCTCGCCGTGGAACCGGTTCAGCCAGGGCAGCGCCTCAATGAGCGTGGCCGCCTTGGCCGACGCGTCGGCGATCCGGGAATCGGTGACCGTCACGTGGAGTAGGCCGAATTCTCGTGCACGTACTCCGTGGTCAGGTCGGTGGTCAAGATGATCGCGGAGTGCGGGCCGGCGGACAGGTCCACGGTGATCGTCACGTCCTTCGGCTTCAGGTCCACCTTGCCGCGCCCGTCGCCGGGGGCGCCGTGCCGGCAGACCCAGATCCCGTTGATCGCGACGTTCAGCCGGTCCGGCTCGAAGACCGCGTCGGTGGTGCCGACCGCGCTCAGCACCCGGCCCCAGTTGGGATCCTCGCCGCCGATGGCGCACTTGAGCAGGTTGTTGCGGGCCACGGCGCGCCCCGCCGTCACCGCGTCGGCCTCCGAGGCGGCCCCCACCACCTCGATGGCGATCATCTTGTTGGCGCCCTCGGCGTCCAGCTGGAGCTGCCGGGCCAGGTCCGCGCACACCTCGGTGAGCACCTGGGCGAACCCGGCCTGGTCCGGCGTCACCCCGGACGCCCCGCTGGCCATCAGCAGCACCGTGTCGTTGGTGGACATGCAGCCGTCGGTGTCCAGCCGGTCGAAGGTCACCGCGGTGGCCGAGCGGAGCGCGGCGTCGAGCCGGTCCGCCGCGAGGTCGGCGTCCGTGGTGATCACGCACAGCATGGTGGCCAGCCCGGGCGCGAGCATCCCGGCGCCCTTGGCCATCCCGCCGATGGAGTAGCCGTTCACCCTGCTGCCCGCGGGGGGGACGACCCCCCCGTTCCCCCCCGCGGCAACCCGTCTGAAGGCGATCTTCACCACGGTGTCGGTGGTCCGGATCGCGTCGGCGGCGGCCAGGCCGCCGGCCCGGGAGGCGGCGGCCACCGCGGCGTCGACCGCGGGCAGCAGCTTGTCCATCGGCAGCCGCTCGCCGATCAGGCCGGTCGAGCAGACCGCCATCTCCCCCGCGGAGTCGTCGAGGGCGGCGGCCAGGTGCTCGGCGGTGGCGTGGGTGTCGGTGAAGCCGAGCGGGCCGGTGCAGGCGTTGGCCCCGCCGGAGTTGAGGACCACCGCCCGGACCCGGCCGCCGCTGACCACCTGGCGGGTCCAGGTGACCGGGGCGGCCTGCACCCGGTTGGAGGTGAACACGGCGGCGGCGGCCCGGGACGGCCCGTCGTTCAGGACCACGGCCACGTCTGGCTGGCCGGACGGCTTCAGCCCGGCCGTCACGCCGGCGGCGCGGAAACCCAGGGGGGCGGTGACGCTCAAGGGGACACTCCGTAGGCGGTCAGGCCGGCCGTCTCCGGCAGGCCGAGCATGAGGTTGGCGATCTGGATGGCCTGCCCGGCCGCGCCCTTGACCAGGTTGTCCAGGGCGCAGACGACAACGGCGCGGCCGGCGTGCGGATCGGCCGCCACCTGCAGGTGGGCGGTGTTGGAGCCGAGGGTGGCGCCGGTGGCCGGCCAGCGGCCCTCGGGCAGCACGTGCACGAAGGGCTCCCCGTCGTAGGCGGCGCGGAGCGCGTCGCGCAGCGGGCCGGTGCCGGCGCCCGGCTCGCTTATCCGGGCGCCGCTTATCCGGGCGGTGCAGGTGGCCAGGATGCCGCGGGCCATCGGCGCCAGCGTCGGGGTGAAGGACACGGAGGGCGGGGCCGGGGCGGGGACTCCTACTCGTTCGGGATCAATGTTTTGCTCTATCTCTGGAGTGTGGCGGTGGGTACCTCCGACCTGGTAGGCGGACATCGAGCCCATGACTTCGGTGGCGAGCAGGTCGGGCCGCGGCGCGCGGCCCGCGCCGGACGTACCGGAGGCCGCCACGATCACGATGTCGGCCGGGTCGGCCAGGTCGGCCGCCAGCAGCGGGGCCAGCGCGAGGATCGACGCGGTGGCGTAGCAGCCGGGGGCGGCCACGGTGGCGGCAGCCCGGATGGCGTCCCGCGCGCCGGGCAGCTCGGGCAGCCCGTAGGTCCACTGCCCGGCGTACGGCGTCGGGTAGTACCGCGTCCATTTCCCGGCATCGGCGAGCCGGAAGTCGGCGCTCAGGTCGATGACCTTGAGGTGGCCCGGCAGGCGCGCGGCCAGCGGCCCGGACTCCCCGTGCGGGAGCGCGGTGAACAGCAGGTCGGCACCGGCCAGGATGTCCGGCTCGGTCGCGGCGAAGACCGCGCCGTCCAGGCCGGGGTGGCCGGTCAGCTGCGGGTGCACCGCGGTCACCGGGGTGCCGGCGCTGCTGTTCGCGGTCACCGGCCCGATCTCCAGGTCGGGATGGCCAGCCAGCAGGCGGAGCAGTTCGCCGCCCGCGTACCCGCTAGCGCCCGCAACCGCCACTCTCGCACCCATATGCCCCTCGCAACGTTGGAAGAGTATTCATAATAACGCATGAATATGCAGAGCGCGAGAGGCCGTACCGCGAGGCAGGCCGGGCATCGCGGGGTGGCCAGGGCATAGGGTAAGCCGGTGGAGCGGGCGGACGCGAGACGGCGGGTGCTGGGATTGGCGGGGAGCGCGGCGGCGGCCGCGGCCTTCGCGGCCGTGCTGGCCGGGTGCTCGTCCGGATCGGCAGGCGCCGGGGCGACCTGCGGCAGCACGCACACCGCGGCCGGGGTGCCGGTCGTCATCAAGGTGGCCAGGGGCTCGGTGAGCTGCCGGACCGCCGTCAGCATCGAGAACGCCTACACCGCCAGGGTCAAGGACGGCCAGGTGCGGGGCAACGGCGGCGGCGCGCCCGTCACCGTGAGCGGCTGGACGTGCCAGGGGTATTCCACCCCGGAGGTGCTGAGCACGGGGAACGCGTCCCGGTGCCGGAATGGCGGCACCGAGATCCGGGCGGTCCTGGACGTGCCATCGGCGACGGATTCTGCGCCTTAGGAGCTGGCGGCGCGGCGGAACAGGCTCGGCGCGTGCCCCTCGCCGCCACCGGACCGCGGGATGCTGCTGACCGCGCTCAGGCCCCGGGTCGTACTGATCATCTGGACCTGGTCCCGGCCGCAGCCCTTGGCGCGGTAGAGGGCGGCGTCGGCGGCCGCCATCAGCTCGGCGTACTCGCGCTTGCTGCCGCCGTCCAGCGCGGCCACCCCGATCGACACCGTGACGTGCACCCGCTCGCCGCCGGTCGCGCCGGGAGCGATGATCGGCAGGCCGGCGATGGCGGACCGGACCCGCTCGGCGATCCGGAAGGCGTCGGGCGCGCGGGTCTGCGGCAGCAGCAGCGCGAACTCCTCGCCGCCGAACCTCCCGGCCAGGTCGTACTCGCGCAGCATGCTCTTCAGCGTGTGCGCGATCTCCTTGAGCACCTCGTCGCCGGTCAGGTGGCCGTAGGTGTCGTTGATGACCTTGAACCGGTCGACGTCGAGCAGCGCCACCGCCAGCGGGGTCCCGGTCCGCACCGCCCGGGCGATCTCCGCCGTGGCGCCGCGCTCCCAGGTCGCCGCGTTCAGCAGCCCGGTCTTGGAATCGTTCCTGGCGTCCTTGATCAGCTGGCTGTGCACGGCTGACCGCTGCAGCAGGGTGGCCAGCGGCAGGGCCACCACGACGGTGGCCGGGCTGATCGCGATGGCCAGCGTGGCCAGCACGGCCATGGAGGTCTCGGTCAGGTCGGTGCGCAGGGTCTGGGCGCTGAAGATGAACTCCCGCAGCCGGGTCTCGGGGTTCGTCGCCCGGATCACGGCGAAAATCAGGTACTGGTTCACCGCGAGCTGCACGACCGCGCACAGCGCCACCAGCGCGAGCCAGGCCGTGACGCGGGAGCTGGACGCGAGGGCCAGCGGGTCCAGGCCAGGCACCAGGCGGCCGCCGCCGCGGAAGGCCAGCGAGGCACCGGCGTACGACAGGCCGATGGCGGCGGCGCTGAACACCCGCCGGTACACAGCCGTGCGCCGGATTCGCCACTGGATCAGGGCCAGCCTGATGGCGGGCATGAGGAGCGCGTACGGCAGCGGCAGCAAGATGACGACCGGGAGCTCCCAGACCGCGTGCACGTCCTTGACGTGCCCCTCGGGCTCGCTCGTCCGGCGGGTGAGCTCCACGGTGGCCGCGTTGCACGCGAGCAGCAGCCCGAAGACCTCGAGATCATGAGCGCCGACCGGGGTGGCCGCCGCGCTCACCGCGAGCACGACCGCGTCGACGAGGATCACGGCGACGACGAAGGCGATCAGGGACCGCGGCAGCTTCCAGAACGGCCACGAGCGGACGCTGAGCGCCTGCATGCTTCTGACCTGCCGGAAGATGGCGTCCACGGGGTGCGTCCTCAGGCTTCGCGAGGTTATCTGAGACCGTCCGGCAACGCTCAGTACGGCCTGGATCCCACCTTGTCACAGTATTAGCGAGCTTGCTGTCAATACCCGATTACTCCCGGCAGCAAAGTTACCTAACCCGGCCCGTGGGACGACGAAGATTACTCATTGGCATCGAATCGCCGGACCGCTTGGTGTAAATACGAACATTCCAGACAAGATTCGGACAGCGCCCAACCGGCGTGAGCCAGTCGCGCCGGCGGCGCGTTCTCTGAAGTGAGTCTGTAATCATCCAGGCACTCTCTGTTATGAGCCTCGACGGTGGGCTACGTAGCGACCCGTATCGCCCGGAAGCAAGGAGGCGCACCATGCGCACCACCCACTGGACCTGATCCCGTCCGACGTACGACCGCACCGGACCTGAGGAGGCATCGTGCGCACCACCCACTGGACCTGATCCCGCCTGACGTACCGACCGCACCGAACCCGAGGAGGCATCGTGCGTACCACTCACTGGACCTGATCCCAGCGCCGCGCCCGGATGCACCGGGCGAAATACTGCCGGAATGTATTCAGTAGGCAACTGCGCTTACCTGGTTTACTTCAGTAACACGAATGCTGTTTAGGCTCAGCATTGTCACCGGGGCTGGCAAAACTGCCGCCATTACCGTTGACGTCTGGCGGGCGCGCCTTCTTCGCGTATCCGACGGACCATGAATCTCCCGGAATGCGATACGCACGCACTTGCGTATCGCGTACATTTGCGTGCTTCAGAGAGTTCTCTGCACGACTAGCCGTCTGGGCCTGAGGCGACTGCCGTTGCGACCGCGGCACGTTTCCGGGAGGGACCTGACGACTGTACGCACCATGGCTTTAACCCAGCCTCCGCCGGAGCACTCCGGAACGCCGTTACGAGCGGCTAGGAACTCTGCGCCCGGCGGAAAGCACTGGGCACTTCCTGCGGGCCGCCGTTACCGGTACGAGCGGCTCCCTCCTGACCCGGGCCGCTGATCGCGCTCAGGCCCCGGGTCGTGCTGATCATCTGCACCTGATCCCGGCCGCCGGACTTGGCCCGGTACATAGCCGCATCCGCCGCCGCCATCAGCTCATTCAGCTTGCGCACGCTTCCGCTGTCCAGTGCCGCCACACCGATGGAAACCGTGACATGAACCCGCTCACCACCTGTCGCCCCCGGGGCGATGATGCTCAGCCCGGCGATGTCAGCGCGTACGCGCTCCGCGATACGGAACGCGTCCACCGCCCGGGTCTGCGGGAGCAGCAGCGAGAATTCCTCGCCGCCGAACCTCCCGGCCAGGTCGTACTCACGCAGCATGCTGCTCAGCGTGCGGGCGATCTCCTTGATGACCTGGTCGCCGACCAGGTGCCCGTAGGTGTCGTTGATGACCTTGAACCGGTCGATGTCGAGCAGCGCCACCGCGAGCGGCGACCTGGTCCGGACCGCGCGGCCTACCTCGGCGGCGGCCTCGTGCTCCCAGGTTGCCGCGTTCAGCAGTCCCGTCTTGGAGTCGGCCCGCGAGTCGATGACGAGCTGGGCGTGCCGCAGCGAGCGCTGCAGCAGCGTGACCACCGGCAGCGCGGCCGGGGCGAGGAACAGGTTCCCGGCTACCGCGTAGGTCAGCAGGACCGCGATGCATATCTCGGCGATGTCGTTGTAGAGCGGCTCGCGCTCGAAGACCCGGCTCCGGATGCTGATGCTGGGATCGGAGCCCTTGACCGCCGTCATGATGAACGTCTTGTTCACTACCGGTATCACCACGGCGCTGACCGTCACCAAGACGGTCCACCGCAGGTCGCGGCCCAGCGCACCGCCTGCTGCTCCGGCTGTCAGGTGAGAAAGCCCGCGGAAGGCCAGCGACGCGGCGCCGTAGGACAGGCCGATCGAGGCGCAGCTGAAGATCCGCCGGTGCAGCGGGGCGCGGCTCACGCGCCACTGCGTCAGGGCGAGCCGGGAGATCGGGACGAGCAGCGCGAACAGCGGGGGCAGCAGGATGACGACCGGGAGTTCCCAGACTCCCTGGACGTCCTTGCTCGTGCCATGCTGCTCCTTGGACCGTCGGCTCCATTCGACGGCGAGCGCCGTGCACACCAGCATGACGGCGAACAGGATCAGGTCGTGTCCGCTGAAGGTGGCGAGCGGGGCCGCGACGCCGATGGCGGCCAGGTCCGCGGTGATAACCGCCAGGACGAAGATGGTCAGCCAGCGGGGCAGTCTCCAGAGGGCCCAGTCGCTGATGGCCGGTATCCGGCCGCTGATGACTGGCATCCGGCGCGGGAGGCGACGGATCAACTCCATCAGCACCTCCTCGAACAAACTGCCACCGGGTCACCGAGATGGCAGTGCGCGTGCTCATTCTCCCGCACTACCGGTCTCGGCGAGTGCAAAACGTGAAAACCCCGCTACTCACTGGTAGAACAATACCTTCTTTGGCCTCATGGTTCACATCTCTTCCCCCTGGCGACACCGAAGTCACCCTGTGTCATCCCAGGGACCGACTTATTCCCGGCAATACGTACAAAGCGTCCCCTGAGAACGGCCGAGGACCACAATGGGTAGCCGTAATGCCCGGTGACGGGGCAGTGGTCGCCGGAAGGGCATCTCGCCTACTCTACGTAGCGACTGAACTGCAACCTGTAAAAGAACGTTCACGGTAGTTACGGAGAGAATCCTCTCAATCACTCACAGAAAGGAAGGCAATGCGCGGCGACCAGTGGACCTGAGTCTCAGCACGCACACCCGTTCGCAACCACAGGAAAGGAGCACCCCGATGCGCGGCGACCAGTGGACTTAAACCCCAGCACCCACACCCGCCCCAGCCACACGAAAGGAGCACCCCGATGCGCGGCGACCAGTGGACCTGATTCATCGTGGTCAGGAACGAACATGACGTCCGCTCATCCGGCCCCGGCCCTGCCCAGGGAGGGCCCGGAGCCAGCTGAGCGCGAGTACCAAGGCGAGCACGGCGCCGACGGCACCGCATACCGCGATGACCAGGGCCGGGGAACGAGTGTCGGCGGCGGCTCCCGCCGCGATCATGACGATGCCCTGGCCCAGGCTGATGCCGCCCTGGGCCAGCCCGAAAGCCTGGCTCCGCTGTTCCTGCGGCGCTGCGCTGACGAAACCGGAGTTGGCCGCCAGCTGGTAGGACGCGCAGGTGCCGGAGACGAACAAGATGAGCAGCGACTCCGGCAGGTTCGGACGCCAGGCGAACAGGACCAGGACCGCGGAGGTCGCGACCGCGAGCGGCCCCATGAAACGGAGCCGGGCCGACGGGGGGACGAAACGGCTGAACGCGAGCACGCCTGACGTCTCGCCCAGGGCCTGCGCCGCCAGGATGACGCCCACGGCGAGGGTGCCCCCGCCGAGATCGCGGGCGAGCGGGGTAACGACGCCCTCGGGCGCGTTGTAGAACGCCGCGAGCCAGCCGAACAGCATCGTGCTGCGCAGCATCCGGTTCGAGAAGACCAGGCGAGTCCCGGCCAGGACGCCGGCCAGCCCGCGTGGGCCGCCGTCCTCACGGGCCGCGGCGGCCGGGGCGGGCCGGGACCGGACCCAGCCCTGGACGATGACCGCGGAGACCGCGAAGGTGGCCGCGTCGACGACGAGTGAGGTCCTGGTGCCGAAGAAGCCGACGATCGTCCCGCCGACGGCGAACCCGATGACCTGCGCGAACTGGATTGTGGTCAGCCCGATCGCGGTGCCGAGCACGTACTTCTCGCCGTCGAGCACATCTGGGTAGATGGCCGCGCGCGCCGAGTTGAACGGCGCCCCGGCCAGCGTGACCACGAACAGAAGCGCCACCATGGCGGCCAGCGGCACGGCCGGGATCGCCATGACCAGGACGAGGCCGCACCGGATCACATCGCAGGCGATCATCACGCCACGGCGGGGATGGCGGTCGGCCAGCCAGGACAGCGTGATGCCGCCGATGAACGCGGGGACCACGCTGACCACGAAGGTAACCGCGGCGAGCAGGGCCGACTGGGTCCGGTTGAACACCAGGACGGTCAGCGCGACCCGGGCGAACTGATCGCCGACCACCGACAGCAGCTGGGCCAGCCACAGCGCCCGGAACTCCGCCACCGCGAATACGTCCCGGAACGTGGTCTTCTCAGCCTGCGCGGCCGTGCCCCCCCGGGCCACCGCGTGTCTGGTTATGTTGTCCTCCGGCTCAGCGCAGCGCTGCGGTCATCGGTGATCACATCCTGACCGACAGTCGCCTCCTTTAGCAACAGCCTAGGGACGACCGGACGACCGCGCGGCGCATCTGCCCAGGGTGCTAGCTGCGCAGGACGGCACCGACACGGCGGCCGGCCTCGGCCACGGCCGCGTCGCGGGCCGCGGTGGCCTCGGCCGCGGTGAGCGTCCGGTCGGGAGCGCGGAACCTGAGCGTGTACGCCAGCGACTTGCGGTCCTCGCCGACCTGGGCGCCGGTGTAGACGTCGAACAGGCGCACGCCCTCGAGCAGCTCCCGGGGCGCGCCCGCCACCAGTGCCGCCTCCACCTCGGCGGCCGGCACCGCGGCGTCCACGATCAGGGCCACGTCCTGGGTGGCCAGCGGGTAGCCGGACAGCTGGGGGGCCTGCACGGTGCCGACGCTCTCGGCCGCGGTGAACAGCACCGACAGGTCGAGTTCGATGGCGCAGGTGCGCTCCGGCAGGCCGAACGCCGCAATCACCCGCGGGTGCAGTTCGCCGGCGTGCCCGGCCAGCCACTCCCGCGCTCCGTCGGCGTCGCTGACCCGGGCGTAGACGGCGGCGCAGCGGCCCGGATGCCAGGGCGCGTACGCCTCGGCCCGGACCTCGATCGGCACCCGGCAGATCCGGCCCACCGCGCGGGCCGCCTCGACCGCGTCCGCCCAGGACGCCGCGCGTCCCTTACCCCACCAGCCGTCGAGCTCGCGCGCGCCGGTCAGCACGGCGGCGATCCGCAGCGGCTGGTCCGGCAGGGCGGCCTCGAGCGAGGCAAGCTCGGACACGGTGGGTCCGCGGTCGACCGGGAGGATCGGCGCCGCCGCTGCCGCCCCGGGACGGGGCCGGAAGACCTGGCCGATCTCGAACAGCGCGGTGTCGGCGAAGCCCCGCCCGACGTTACGGGCCAGGACCCGGAACAGCCCGGGCAGCACCGTCGTCCGCAGCAGCGGCTCATCCTCGCTGAGCGGGTTCGCCACCGCCACCGCCGGGCGGCGCACGTCCTCGGGCGGCAGGCCGAGCAGGTCCGCGTCGGAGCGCGGCCCGAACGGCGACGACAGCACCTCCACGAAGCCGGCCTCAGCCAGCGTGCGGCCCGCCGAGCGGCGCAGCCGCTGCCGCGGGGTGAGCCCGCGCCCGGCCAGCGCGCGCGGCATCCGGGCCGGGACGTTCTCGTAGCCTTCCAGCCGGATGACCTCCTCGGCCAGGTCGGCGGGGTCGGTCAGGTCCGGCCGCCAGCTCGGCGGGGTCACCTCGAGCACGGCCACCGGCGGCTGGCCCGTGGCCGGCTCGGCTGCCTCCGCTCGCCAGGGGGCGATGGTCGGGGCGGGCTGGCGGGTTTCCCGTACCGAGCAGCCCACCTCGCGCAGCCGCCGGACCACGGTGTCCCGGCCGTAGACCACGCCGGCCACCCGGTCCGGGTAGTCGGCCGCCATCGAGACCAGCACCGGCGCGACCTCGGCGCTGGCGTGCGTGCAGCCCGGTACCACCTGGCCGCCGCCCAGGCCGGCCAGCAGGGCGACCGCCTTGGCGCTGGCGCGCAGCGGAAGCTCGCGGTCCACGCCCCGCTCGAACCGGTAGGACGCCTCGCTGTGCAGCTTGTGGCGCCGGCTCATCTTGGCCGTGCCCTCGGCCGAGAAGTGCGCTGCCTCGACGACCAGGTCGGTGGAGGCCTCGTCGATCTCGGTGTTCAGCCCGCCCATGGTGCCGGCCATGGAGATCGGCCCGGACTCATCGGTGATCAGGATGTCGTCCGGGTGCAGCGTCCGGAGCACGTGATCCAGCGTCTCGAGCTTCTCTCCCGGCTGGGCCCGCCGGACCACGATCTCGCCGGTCAGCTTGGACCGGTCGAACGCGTGCAGCGGCTGGCCGAGCTCGAGCATCAGGTAGTTGGTCACGTCGACCGCGAGCGAGACCGAGCGCATCCCGCAGCGGGCCAGCCGCACCCGCATCCACAGCGGCGACGGCGCGGCCGGGTCAAAGCCGCGCACCTCGCGCAGCACGAACCGGTCGCAGGCGGTCGGGTCGGCGATGCGGGCCGGGTAGACGTCGGGGCCGGCCACGTCGATCGCGCCGCCGAGCAGGGCCGCCGCCGGCAGGTCCGCGTCGGCCGGGTCGGCGAACGGGACGCCGAACGCGCTGGCCAGCTCGCGCGCGATGCCGCGGACCGACACGGCGTAGCCGCGGTCGGGCGTCACCGCGATCTCGAACACCTCGTCCCGCAGCTTGGCGTAGGCGACGAAGTCCTCACCCAGCGGCGCGTCGGCGGGCAGCACCAGGATGCCGGTGTGATCCTCCCCGATGCCCAGCTCGCGGACCGAGCAGATCATGCCCTCGGAGATATGCCCGTAGGTCTTGCGCGCGCCGATCTCGAACCCGCCGGGCAGCACCGCGCCGGGCAGCGCGAGCGCGACCCGGTCGCCGGGCGCGAAGTTGGTCGCGCCGCAGATGACGCCGGACGCGTCCTCGGGCGGCCCGGCCAGCTGGCTCTCGGAGACGGCGACCCGGCAGTACCTGATCGGCTTCTTCAGCTTCAGGGTTCCGGTCAGCTCCTCGACCGACAGCACCTGGGCGATCACCACCCCGCGGATGTCGTGCCCGGCGGACTCCAGTGACTCGACTTCGAGGCCGGCCGCGGTCAGCCGCCGGGAGACCTCGACGGCGTCGACCGGCTCGGGCAGCGGCGCGTACTCACGCAGCCAGGAAAGCGGTACTCGCATCTCAGATCTCCATCCCGAACGCCCGGCTGAACCGCACGTCGCCCTCTACCGCGTCCCTGATCTCGGTCAGCCCGTGCGCGATCACCAGGCTGCGCTCGATGCCGAGGCCGAACGCGAACCCGCTGTACCGGTCGGGGTCGATGCCGCAGGACACCAGCACCCGGGGGTTGACCATGCCGCAGCCCGCGATCTCGATCCAGCCCTGCGACCGGCACACCCGGCACGGGTCGCCGCCCGGCTTGACCGAGGCGCCGCGGCAGATGTGGCACTCCATCGACACGTCACCCGACGGCTCGGTGAAGGGGAAGTAATCGGGCCGGAACCTGGTCCGCAGGCCCACGCCGAACATCGCGTCGACGAACGACTGGATTGCCCCGCGCAGGTCGGCCATGGTCAGGCCCTCGTCGACCGCGAGCCCCTCGATCTGGTGGAAGACCGGGCTGTGGGTGGCGTCGAGCGGGTCCTGCCGGTAGCACCGGCCCGGGCTGACCACGTACAGCGGCAGCGGGCGCGACAGCATCGACCTGATCTGCACCGGCGAGGTGTGGGTGCGCAGGACCATGCCGGACTTGGCGCCGTCCTTGCCCTGCTCGCTGGCCGCCTGGCCGGCGGGGGCGATGAAGATCGTGTCCTGCATCTCCCGGGCCGGGTGATCGGGCGGGATGTTCAGCGCGTCGAAGTTGTACCACTCCGCCTCGGCCTCGGGGCCCTCGGCGACCTCGTAGCCCATCGCGACGAACACGTCGGACAGCCGGTCGGCCAGGGTAGTGACGGGATGTCGCGCGCCAGCCGGGGACCGGCCGCCCGGGAGGGTGACGTCGACGGCCTCGGTGACCAGGACTTGCCTGTCCCGTTCGGCCTCTAGGTCTTTCTGGCGGTCGCGCAGGGCCTCGCGGAGCCGCCCGCGGGCCGCGCCGACCCGGCGCCCGGCGTCGGCCCGGGCCTCGGGGGGCAGGCCGCCGATCTCGGCACTGGCCAGCGAGAGCGGCGACCGGTCGCCTTCATGCGCGATCCGCGCGGCCTTCAGCTCGTCGAGGGTGCCGGCGGCAGCGACCGCGGCGAGTGCCTCGGCGAGCACGCGGGCCACCTCGTCGGCCGCGAGCGAGGCCGCCGCCTTCGGGTCGTAGTTCTTATTCGGTGCGGACATGGGTCCTGCTTCCTGCGGGCCGTACCTTAGCTGGGGTTTGCGGGCAGACTTCCGCCGAACGTGCGGGGTGGCGGCGTCGGTTTAGCCTCGACGCGCAAGCCGGATAGCCCGAAGGGAGGTTACCGCACCGAGCGCTAACTCGTTGCCCAGAGGGTGTCGCGCTCAGGCGGCAGCCGTCCCCGCGGGCACGATAAATCGGAACTCAGCCCCGCCGCCGGGCGCACGGTGCACGTCGATCGTGCCGCCGTGGGCCTCGACCAGGCCCTTGACGATGTACAGGCCCAGGCCGGTGCCGCTGCCATGCCGGCTGTTGCGGCCGCCGCGGGGCTTGCCCCGCCAGAACTGCCGGAACACCCGCGGAGCGACGTCCGGCGCGATGCCCTCACCCTGGTCGCGCACGGAGACGGAGGCCGCGGCCTCGTCGTCGATGAGGACCGGCTCGATCACGATCGTCACGATACCAGCGCCGTGCCGGACGGCGTTTTCCACCAGGTTGCCGAGGATCTGGTCGATCTTGTCGGCGTCCAGCCAGGTTTCCGGCAGGCCGTCGAGCACCTCGAGCCGGAACCGGTCCTCGGCGTCGCCCGCGGCCACCCGGCCGGCGATGGCCCGCCGGGCCCGGTCGGGCAGGTCGACCAGCTGCCGGTGGACCTCCATCCGGCCCGACTCGATCCTGGACACGTCCAGCAACTCGGTGATCAGCCTGGTCACGCGGTCGGCGTCGGCGTTGACCGTCTCGAGCATGACGCGCTTCTGGTCGTCGGTGAACCGGCCCCACTTGTTCAGCAGCGTCGCGGTGAATCCCTTGACGCTGGTCAGCGGGGAGCGGAGCTCGTGCGCGACGGTGGAGACCAGCTCGGCCCGGCTGCGCTCGAGGCGCTCCCGCTGCTGCGCCCCGCGCAGGCTGATGACGAGCTTGCGGACCGGCCGGGAGCCGCGGGCGCCCTTGGCGCGGTCCTCGCGCACGTAGCCGATGGAGACCAGGATCTCGGTGCCGTCGGACAGGAAGAGCGATCGCTCAGGGTGACGAGTGCGGATGGGCAGGCCGTGATAGGGATCGGCGTATACCCACCAGTCGCGGCCCTCGGCGTCGCGCAGCGGGAGCACGTCGAACACGAACTTGCCGGTGACCTCGGCCGGGTCGAGCCCGGTCAGGCGCGCGGCCACCCGGTTGAAGACGACGATGCGGCCGACCTCGTCGGCGACCACCACTCCGTCCGGCAGTTCGTCGGCGAGAACCAGTTGCGGGGCCGACGCCCGGCTCGGTTTGAGCTCGTCCACTGCAGCGAAGCCTCCGTCCGGCGGGGCCGCACTGCGATCGTCCGGCGGCCGGAGTGTCACGGTTCGGGTGACGGATTGTGATCAGACTCTAGCGCGTATACCGTCTTTGTGACAGTCCTGGGGCGCGAATTCTCTATGTTGTAGTCCAGACACTCTGGGCCACCAGTCGTTACTTTCGCCCCATTGTGCCTCTTTGGCTGCACGTTTATCCCTTATCAGCCGACACTCGCTGCGCACGTGCGGACGCGTAGAGGCATACCGCGGCGGCCGCCGCCAGGTTGAGGCTCTCGGCCCGGCCGTAGATGGGGACGGCGACGGGCTCGTCGGCCAGCGCGACGAGCTCGGGCGGCAGCCCCCAGGCCTCGTTGCCGAATATCCAGGCGGTCGGCTCGGCCAGCCGGGCCTGCACCCCGGGGTCATCCAGGGGACGTCCGGCCCGGCCGTCCGCCGCCACGATCCGCAGGCCGGCCTGGCGCAGGGCGCTGGTGGCTTCCTCGAGGCTGGCCCCGGCCACTACGGGCAGGTGGAACAGGCTGCCGGCCGACGCACGCACGCACTTGCCGTTATAGGGATCCACGGAGGCATCGGCGAAAACGACGGCGTGCGCGCCCGCCGCGTCGGCGGTCCGCAGCACGGTGCCGGCGTTGCCCGGGTCACGCACGTTGGCCAGCAGCGCGACGAGCGCTGGCTGTGCCTTGGCGGTGGCGCGTGCTCCGGCCGTGACCTCGGCCAGGGGGACGTCGACGAAGTCGCAGACCGCCAGCAGGCCCTGCGGGGTCACCGTCTGGGCCAGCTCGTCCATGATCTCGCCGCTGACGACGTGGACCGGTATGCCCGCGGCCGCGATCTCGGCCGCGAGGTCGTGATGCCTGCTCCGGGCGGGTGCGGTCACGAACAGGTCGGTAACGCGGGCACCGCAGCGAAAAGCCTCCGCCACCGCTTGCGGGCCTTCGGCGAGGAAGGCCCGCTCACGCTGGCGGAAGGCTCTTTTGGTCAGTCGGCGCGCGGCCTTGAGCCGCGGCGAGTGCGCGCCCAGGTGACCGCCGACCTCAGGCGCGGCGGTGGAGCGCACCTAGGCGGCCGCGGACCCGGCTGCGTCCGGAAGGGCCTTCTTCGCCACCTCGACCAGCGCCGAGAACGCTGCCTCGTCCGACACGGCGAGCTCGGCCAGCATCCGCCGGTCGACCTCGACGCCCGATATACGCAGGCCCTGGATGAACCGGTTGTAGGTCATGCCGTTGGCGCGGGCCGCAGCGTTGATCCGCTGGATCCACAGCCGCCGGAAATTGCCCTTGCGGTCCTTGCGGTCGCGGTAGGCATAGGTCATCGAGTGGAGCATCTGCTCCTTGGCCTTGCGGTACAGCCGGGACCGCTGGCCCCGGTAGCCGCTGGCCCGCTCGAGGACAGTCTTGCGCTTCTTGTGGGCGTTAGTCGCCCGCTTCACGCGTGCCATGGTGTTCCGTCTCCCTCAACGCGGGCCGGGCTACTTGCCCAGCAGCTTCTTGATCTCCTTGACGTCGCTCGGCGCGAGCGTCACTTCGCCGTAGAGCCGCCGCGTCAGGCGGGACGACTTCTTCTCGAACAGATGGCCACGGTTGGCGCGGCGGCGCATGACCTTGCCGGTTCCGGTCAGCCGGAACCGCTTCGCGGTACCGCTGTGAGTCTTCATCTTCGGCATGGTCGCCGTCGTCTCCATTTCCTGTAGCTGCCACCTCTAGGCACGCAGCAGTCATTGACCCCGGCGCTTGCGCCGGGGTTTATAGCCGCCCGGTGATGCTACCGGCTAGGCCGGACCCGGGAGCGCGGCACCGTCGTCGGCGGGCTCATTCGCCGCCGGTTCGGGCGCCGTCGCTGCGGCAGCGCGCGGGCTTGGCACAGGCCGGCTCGGGGCCTGGGTCGCCGTATGCGCCTTTGTTTCGCTCTTCTTGCGGTGCGGACCGATCACCATGATCATGTTCCGGCCGTCCTGCTTGGGCGCTGACTCCACGAAGCCGAGTTCTTCAACGTCGCCCGCCAGACGCTGCAGCAGGCGGAAGCCCAGCTCGGGCCGGGACTGCTCGCGCCCCCGGAACATGATCGTCACCTTGACCTTGTCGCCCGCCTTGAGGAACCGCTCGACGTGGCCCTTCTTGGTGCCGTAGTCGTGCGGGTCGATCTTCGGGCGCAGCTTGATCTCCTTGACGATCGTCTGCGTCTGGTTCTTGCGGGACTCCCGGGCCTTGACCGCGGACTCGTACTTGAACTTGCCGTAGTCCATGAGCTTGCAGACCGGTGGCCGCGCGGTGGGCGCAACCTCGACCAAGTCGAGATCGGCCTCCTGAGCCAGCTTGAGTGCGTCGTTGACCGAGACGATCCCGATCTGCTCTCCCTTCGGTCCGACCAGCCGGACTTCGGGAGAACGGATGCGCTCGTTGATGCGTGCTTCGGTGCTGATGTGACCTCCTGAGCCTCATCGCCGCCACCGGAGCGTCCGGCCGCGGCATCTGCCGACCAGGCCCGGGAATCCTCTGGCGATGCCGGGAAGTGTGAGCCCCCGACACGAGAAAACCCCGCGAGCGATGCGCTCAGCGGGGCAACCACGACAACGGCGCTAGCCCCATATTTCCCATGAGGTGCGCCGTGCCAGCCTGGTCCGGCTGCCGCCCGTACTTTCGCACGTGCCGGCCGCCGGTCCTGCTGGCCAAACCCGCCTGCCCGTGAGGGCTGACTGGGTGGGAGGTGGTCCTCCGCTTTACGCGTCCGGTACCTGAGGTTCCGGACTGGTCAGCAACCAACACTAACAGCATTGGGCGGTAGATCGGTATTCCCGCGCGGATTAACCTGGCTCCGCGCGGCTTCCCTTGGCCTCCGCCTGGCTCCCGCTGATGCGATCGCGGGCCGAACGTGCCCCCGTGGCGTCGTTCGGCCCGCGATCGCCGGAGTTAACCGGCTAGTTCAGGACCCGCTTGGTGAAGGTCCGGGTGCCCAGGTAGCCGACGACCACGGTGCCGCCGATGAGCGCGAGCAGCACGCCCCACAGCGGCATGTGCCCGAGCACCGGGGTGAGCACGGCCCGCAGCCCCTCGGACATGTAGACCATCGGGTTGATCAGCACCAGGATCTGCAGCCACTCGATATGGTGCAGCGCCGACCAGGGGTAATAGACGCAGCCGAGCATGGTGGCGGGCAGCAGGATCACCGCGAACAGCATCTGCATCTTGCGCGGGTCCATGATCGTGCCCAGCAGCAGCCCGAGCGAGGAGGTGAGCAGCGACGCGAACACCAGGATGAGGGCGAACAGCGCCCAGTTGGTCACGTGCACGTGCGGGGCCTGGCCCGAGGCGTGCACCAGCAGCACGATCGGGAACACGATGACCGCGCCGATGAACGACTGGACCGCGCCTGCCACGATCTTCTGGATGGCGAGCACCCGGATCGGCACCGGGGCCAGCGCGCGGTCCTCGATCGTGCGCTGCCAGGAGAACTCCATCACCAGCGGGAACGTGACGGCCATGATCCCCTGCATGAGCAGCATGGAGGCCATCAGGCCCGGCACCAAGATGGTGGCGAAGTTGATGGTGCCCGCCCCGGCGCCGGCCGCCGCGGCACCTGCCGCGCTCGTCCCCGCTGCGGCGCCCAGGTTGAAGCCGCCGCCGATCTTCGGGAACACGTAGGCGAACACGAAGACGAACAGCAGCGGCTGCATGACCGCCCGGGTGAAGGTGGCGATGGCGTTGCGCCGCAGGACCCGGAACTCCCGCGCCATCATGGCGTTGAACGTCCTGACCAGGGTGGGCCGCGGCTGCGGGGCCTCCGCGATCAGGGCGGCGATCTGAGCGGCCGAGGGGGCGCCGCCCTGCTCCGCCACCTGCGGCGGAGCGTCCTTGATAGTGGTCACTCTCGGTACTCCCGTCCGGTCAGCGTGAGGAATACGGTCTCCAGGCTGGGCTTGAGCTGCGTCGCGTCGAGCACGCTCAGCCCGGCGGCCGAGCCGGCCGTCACCAGCTCGCCGAGCACGCCGTCGGGCTCGCGGGTGAAGACCCGGACCTGATCGCCGTCGGTCTCGATCTTGCTGACGCCGGTCCGGCGGCCCAGGCCGCCCTGCTCGGCCATGCCGTCAGGGACCGGCTCGTCGTACCGGACCGTGATGACCGTCTCGGCGCCCGTGCCGGCCTTGAGCTCGTTCACGGTGCCCGAGGCGAGGACCTCGCCGTGGTCCACGACCGAGACCTGCTCGCACAGCGCCTCGGCCTCTTCCATGTAGTGCGTGGTCAGCAGGATCGTCTGCCCCTCGGCGTGCAGCACCCGGAGGATGTCCCACAGGTTGGCGCGGGTCTGCGGGTCGAGGCCGGCCGTCGGCTCGTCCAGGAACAGCACGTCCGGCCGGTGCACCAGGGCCCGCGCGATGAGCAGCCGCTTGGCCTGGCCGCCCGACAGGTCGGTGGACATCGCCTTGCGCCGGTCCGCCAGCCCGAACACCTCGAGCAGCTGATCCGCGCGGCGCGATGCCTCGCGCAGGCTCAGGCCGAAGAAGCGGCTGCGGAACTCCAGGTTCTCCGCCACGGTCAGCTGCATGTCGAGCGTGTTGTTCTGGGTCACCACGCCGATCCGGCGCTTGACCCCGACCGGGTCGGCCACCACGTCCATCCCGGCCACCCAGGCCTGGCCGCCGGTGGGCAGGACCAGGGTGGTGAGCATGCCGATGGTGGTGGACTTGCCGGCCCCGTTCGGCCCGAGGAGCCCGAAGAACTGGCCGGAGGCCACCGACAGGTCCAGGCCGCGGACCGCGGGGACATCGCCGCGGGAGGACTTATAGGTCTTGCGCAGATCCTGGGTGCGGATCGCGAGTCCGGATGTGCCGTTCACTGGATTCCCGCTCACTGGGTTCACCGTCATGGTCGCTGGGTTCACCGCCATGACGTCAACCTATGTTGACAAGCGATGAGTGTCAACCTTTGTTGACACTCTACTTTTCCGCGCCACGACAACCCGACGTCCGCCGTCATCTGCCGCGCTCCTTCCCTATCAGCTCGCTGAACTGCTCGATCAGGTCGATGAAGAACTTACGGATGACCGGCTCATCGGCCGGGTCCACGAAGCCGAAGGCTTCCCGCCAGCGCGGCCCGGCGAAGGTGAAGTAGTCCTCGCACACCTGGCGGCCCGCCTCGGTCACGAACAGCCGGACCACCCGCCGGTCCCCCGCGTCGCTGCGCCGCTCCACGTAGCCCTCGCGGACGAGCGTGTTCACCACCGACGTCAGGGTCCCCGGCGACGACCAGCCGCGGCTGGCGACGTCACTGGACTTGAGTCCGTCCCCGGCTAGCAGCACCCGCAGCACGCCGAGCCCGGCCGGGCTGATCCGCAGCCCCGCCTGGGTCAGCGTCCCCGCGTAGAACGTGCCCATCATCCTCGACGCGGCCAGCAGCAGGACGTTCAGCGGCGCATCGGGCGGCGGGCCATCCGAGGGCTCCCCCCACAACCATCCCGCGCGTCCGCTGATTTCCGGCTGACCCGGTCCGCACTGCGCCGTCTCGGACGGTTGCTTCTCGTCCCGGGGCTTCTCAGTCCGGGTCTGGTCAGCCTGGGCGCTCTCGAGCTGGGCATTCTCGAGCTGGATGTTCTCGAGCTGGGACGCCGCGGGCTCTCGCGTTCCGGCGCTTTCCCCTTCATTCACGCGGCCAAGTGTTCACCCGTAACTACTTCTACGTCAAATCATTTGAGCTCAAAGCATATACGCCGAGGGTGAACGGCCACGTGGATGAGGTCGCTCCACCCGGGTTCTTGGTCTCAGGATTCGCATTCACGCCACCGGCCACTCCCGTCGCTCGCTCCGGCCCCGGCCAGGTTCTGCCAGCGACATCGATGCTCCATTGATGTCGCTGGAACGGCATTGATGCTCCATCGATGCCGTTAGTTGCGGCGCGCTGGGGGCGGGGGCTGGGGCGGGGGGCATCGCGGGGCGGTGCTCGCGTCAGCGGGGCGGGAGGATTGCGGGGAGGGCGAAGGCGGGGAACAGGGCGGGGTCGAGGAATGCGGTGACGCGGGTGATGCGGGCGGCGCTGGTGGTCAGGATCTCGATTCCGTTGGCGCGGTAGGTGCCGTCGGGGATGCGGCGGTAGGCGGCCAGGGCGGGCTGGCCGTTGGCGGCGACCGGGATCATCCGGAAGTCGCCGGGCTGGCGCAGGACGTGGGATCGCAGGAACAGGCCGATGTTCTCCCGGCCGGCGAACCAGGCCGGCAGCGGCGGCATCTCGAACACCACGTCATCGCGCAGGAGCCCGGTGAGGGTGGCGATATCGGCGTTCTCGAACGCGGCCGCGTAGCGGTTGAGCAGCGCGAGGTCGCCGGGGTCGGCCGGCTCGCGGAGTTCGTCCTCGCGGGGAGCGGCCTGCTCGAGCTGAGCCCGGGCGCGCTGCAGCGCGCTGTTGGTGGCGGTGGCGGTGGTGCCCAGCAGCTCGGCGACCTCCGAGGCCCGCCAGCCGAGCACGTCGCGCAGGATCAGGACCGCGCGCTGCCGGGCGGGCAGGTACTGCAGGGCGGCGATGAAGGCCAGCCGGATGCTGGCCCGTGAGGCCGCGATCGAGGCGGGGTCGGACGGGTCGGAGGGCAGCAGCGCGTCGGGGAATGGCTCGAGCCACGGGACCTCGGGTCTGGTGGCCGGCATCGGGCCCGCCGGGTTGTCGCCCGGCTGGCCGAGCCCGGAGGGCAGCGGCCGCCGGCGGCGGGTCTCGATGGCGCGCAGGCACGCGTTGGTCGCGATCCGGTACAGCCAGGTCCGCAGCGACGCGCGGCCCTCGAACTGGCCGAAGGACCGCCACGCCCGGAGCAGTGTTTCCTGCACCTGGTCTTCGGCGTCGTGGACCGAGCCGAGCATGCGGTAGCAGTGCGCCAGCAACTCCGGCCGGAACGGGTCGGTCAGGCGCGCGAACTCCGCCTGGTCCGGCCGCGCGCTCCCCGCCGCCGGATTGCCTGGCCCGGCCTTCGCCGCTGCTGACATCGCCGCTCCCGTCGGTTCTCCCGGCACGCGCTTCCCGTGCGCGCCACTTTTACAGATCCGGGAAGAGGGCGAAAGTCACCGGTCCCGGCGGCGGTGAATTCCGGCGATGGCCCGGATCGGTACAGGCGAACGGGCTAGCCGCGGCAGCGGGATCCGGCCCGTACGTCACCGCCGAGGTAGGGGAGATCGTCATCATGACCAGCATCGCAGGCAGCGCAGTCCTGGTAACCGGGGCCAATCGCGGCATCGGGTCCGCGCTGGTGACCGAAGCCCTGGCCCGGGGCGCGAAGCGGGTGTACGCCGGGGTCCGCCAGCCCTGGCAGCACCCGGACGAGCGGGTAACGCCGCTGATCATGGACGTGACCAGCGCGGCGCAGGTCCGCGCGGCGGCCGGTGCCATCGGCGTGCTCGACGTGCTCATCAACAACGCCGGCATCGCGCTCTACGACGACCTGACCGACCGCTCGGTGCTCGAGCGGCAGCTCGGCGTCAACCTGTTCGGCCCGTATGAGGTGATCCAGGCGTTCCTGCCGCAGCTCACCGAGTCCGGGGGCGCCATCGTCAACAACCTGTCGATCAACGCCTTCGCCCCGCTGCCGCTGATCCCGGCCTATTCGGTCTCCAAGGCGGCCGCGTTCAGCCTGACCCAGGCGCTGCGCGCCTTGCTGGCCGGGCGGGGCGTGCGGGTTCACGCGGTCCTGACCGGCCCCACGGACACCGACATGAACCGGGGGCTGGACATCCCGAAGGCGTCCGCGGAGTCGGTCGCGCGGGCCATCTTCGACGGCGTCGAGCGGGGTGAGGAGGACATCTTCCCCGACCCCATGTCGCAGTCCATGGCCGAGAGCTGGCGCGGCGGCCCGGCGAAGGCGCTGGAGCGCCAGTTCGCGGCGGTCGCGGAAACCGTGGCCGCCCCGGGCGCGTGAAGGCGGGCGGGGAAGAAGGGAGAAATCGCCGTGAGTGACCTGACGGGTAAGACCGCGGTCGTCGTCGGCGCCCGCCGGGGCCTGGGGCGCGGGGTCACCCGCGCCCTGGCCGGGGCGGGTGCCCGGGTGGTCGCGGTGGCGCGGAACGGGCCGGACCTGGCCGAGCTGGCGGCGGGCAGCGCGAACATCAGGACTGAGGTCGCGGACGCGGCCGAGGAGTCGGTGGCATGGAGCGTGCTCGACCAGTACGCGCCGGACGTTCTCATCCTGGTGGCCGGGGCCAGCCCGGTCATGCACTCGCTGCAGCACCAGACCTGGGAGACGTTCTCCGTCAACTGGCAGGCTGACGTCAAGATCGCGTTCGGCTGGCTGCGCGAGGCGCTGCTGCAGCCGCTGCGGCCCGGCAGCACCGTGGTGGTGGTGAGCAGCGGAGCCGCCGTCAGCGGATCGCCGGCCAGCGGAGGCTACGCCGGGGCCAAGGCCACCCAGCGGTTCATCGCGGAATACGCCCGGGACGAGTCGCGCCGGGCCGGGCTGGGGATCACGGTCACGGCGGTGCTGCCCCGGATGACCCCGGCCGGGGCCGTGGGCCAGCGGGGGATCCGGGCGTACGCGGCCCGCAGCGGCCAGACCGAGGAGGGATACCGGGCGCAGCTAGGCGATCTGCTGACCGCCGAGACGGCCGGGTCCGCCCTGGTGGACCTGGTCCGTGGTGACCCGGCGAGCGTGGCCGCCGGTTACCTGCTCACCGCCGCCGGGCTGGAAAAACTGCCCTGACGTGACCGGCCGTCCCCGGTCCGCCCGGGCCCGGGGCGGTGGTCACCAGCCCGAAGGCCGGCGCCGCGCTGCTGGCCGCCGGGTTGTCCCAGAGCCGGATGGCGGCATCGAGGTCGTCGGCGTGGAAGTCCCTGATCCGCCAGGGTGCGCCCGCATCCATTCCGCTGATGGTGAAGTGGCCGGGTTTGAATATCAATCACGCATTTGCCCGCGATGGCCACCGCTCGCGGCGGGCTTCCCGGCGGGCAGTCCGACGCAGGGCCTACTGGCGGGTCAAATAAGACGTGACAGAAATCACGTATCTGCGTTCACCGGGGTGACGACCGTGGGAAAATTCCTTCACATACTAGGGCACAGTGGTTTACTCTGTGCTAGTGAGTCAGTACTGGGGGTGAGATCCAACCCCAGTACCTGCGGCGGTGGTCAACTCACGCGGGAGTCGTTGTACCCAGCTCGTGAAGAAAGGCGGTGCGGGCGCGAGCGGGTCCTGCGTGGGCAGTTAGGAGCCTCATCCATGTTCGCGGTACTTATCATTGCCATTATCGCGGTCGGGTATATCGTCTCGACGCGCATCCATCCCCTCAGAGGGTGTCCGGCCTGCGGCAGTTCAGGCCGGCACTTCGGCGGCGTCTACAAGAACGCGCACCGGCGGTGCCGCCGCTGCGCGGGCAGCGGGCGGAAGGACCGGGTCGGTACCAAGGTCTTCTGGGGCGGAACCAACAACACCGGAATCTTCCCGAAGAAGTAGCCTGCCCGGGGATGCCCCCGGCGCGCGACCCCGCCCGCGCAGCCGCCAGGCACCGCATCTCCCCCGGCATCGCTGTCAGCCCGGCGCCGCCCTCCACGCCGCACTCCGTATAGGCCGCACCTGTACAAGCCGCCCCTTCGATGCTGGCGTGCCCGGCCGCCACCGGGCCGCCCGCCGGGTCACGGCGTGACGATGACCTTGCCGACGGCGCCGCTCTCGGCCGCCTCGTGCGCCGCCGCGATCTCGTCCAGGCCGAAGGTGTGCACCGGCAGCTCGGTGAGCTCGCCGGCGGTCAGCGCCGCGGTGATGTCGGCCGCCGCCTGGTCGAGCGCCGTCATCGGCACGCCGTAGAGCAGGACGAACTTCAGGGTGAGGTTCCCCGTCAGGCAGGCGCGCACCGGCAGCTCCGGATTGACCGGCTCGGCCGCGTAGGTCACGATCGTGCCGTGCGGCCTGGTCACGGCCAGGTCGAGCTCGAGGTTGGCGCCGAGCGCCACCTCCACCACCCGGTCGACCGGGCCCAGGGTCCGGATCTGCCCGGCCGCGTCCGCTGAGCGGTAGTTCACCACCAGGTCCGCGCCCGCCTGCTCGGCCAGCGCCGCCTTGGCGGGGCTGCTCACGGTGGCGATGACACGCGCGCCGGCCCGGTTGGCAAGTTCGATCGCGTAGTGACCGACCGCCCCGGCACCGCCGGCCACCAGCACGGTCTGACCGTTCACGGGGCCGTCGGAGAACAGGCAGACGTGGGCGGTCATGGCCGGCACGCCCAGCGAGGCGCCGAGCTCGAACGAGGCGCCGCCGGGCAGCGGCACCGCCTGCCGCGCAGGCAGCACGGTCCACTCGGCGGCGGTCCCCCAGCAGCGGCCGGCCGCGGCCAGCCACAGCCAGACCCGCTCGCCGACGCGGCCCGCGTCGACCCCGGCCCCGACCGCCTCGATCACCCCGGCCCCGTCCTGATGCGGGACCTGGAAGTCGTCGATGGGCCGCGGGACCGCACCGGACCTGGCCTTGTAATCGGTGGGGTTGACGCCGGAGGCGTGCACCCGGACTAGGACCTCACCCGGTCCCGGCTCGGGCCGGTCCACTTCCTCGACCGTGAACACGTCAGCCGCCTGACCCATGTCCCGGTACAGCGCTGCTCTCATGGGTGCAGCGTAGCGCCCTTGAAAACCTTGTCGACGGCGTTACGCGGCCCGTGCACCGCGAGGCCGGCGAAGCTCAGATCGCCGGCCGGGACCGCGCGGACCACGGCCCGGTTGTCGTCGTCATTCCCGGTGGTGAACATGTCCATGGTGTAGATCGCCATCGGCAGCGACCGGGCCAGCGCCCGCTGATGGGCCTGGCTCAGGGTCTGCGCGGTGGCCGCGTACACCACCACCGGCTGCCGGAACAGCTCCAGGTAGGTGTTCCCCGAGCCGTCCTCGTACGGCTTGCCGATGATCTCCCCGGTACTGGCGGCGATGCCGCTGGCCAGGAACGCGGTGACGTTCAGCTTCTGCCACAGCGGCAGGTCGTCCCGCACCGCGATGGCGATCTTGGTATCGAAACGCACGGTCGAAGTAGTCATGCTGCCTCAGTCTGGCCCGGCCGCGGGGCGGCGTCTTGAACGCTGGAGCGCGATAATCGGGATATGGCCGGTGACTGGGCCCGGTACTGGCGCGCGGCCAGCGTGCCGGTCGAGGCGATGCACGCCCATTTCAGCGCGCACGTGTACCACCGGCACAGCCACGAGAGCTATTCGTTCGGCGTAACCGAGACCGGCGCGCAGGCCTTCACCTGCCGTCACGGGCGGCACGTGAGCGGCCGCGGCATGGTGATGGCCTTCAACCCGGACGACCCGCACGACGGGCACGCGGCGGACGGGGACGGCTTCACCTACCGGATGGTGCACATCTGGCCGGAGTTCCTCGCGTCGCTGACCGGGAGCCCGCTGCCGCTGTTCCGGTCGCCGGTGATCGAGGATCCGGCGGTGGCCGCGGCCGTCCGGCGGCTGCATCAGGCACTGACCGGGCCGGAGCGCGGAACCAGCGAGCTCGAGCGGTACGAGCGGCTCACCGGGACCGCCCGGCTGCTGGTCCGGCACGCCTCCGGCCGCGATCCGGTCGGCGACGGGGCGGACCGCGGCGGGCCGGATCCCCGGATGGCCGCGCGGGTGCGCGAGCTCATCCGGGCCAGCGTGGGCGACGTGAGCACGGGAGAGCTGCGCCCGGGCAGACCGGGCCCGGGCGGACTGAGGGCGGGCGAACTGGCCGCGGACGACCTGGCCGCGGCGGCCGGGTGCAGCCGCTACGCGGCCTACCGGGCCTTTACCCAGGCCTACGGGCTCGCGCCGAGTGATTACCAGCGTCAGCTCAGGGTGCAGTCGGCCCGGCGGCTGCTCGGCGCGGGCGTCGCGCCCGCCCGGGCCGCGGCCGAGGCCGGCTTCGCCGACCAGGCGCACCTGACCCGCTGGTTCCGGCGGTATTACGGGGTCACGCCGGGCGCTTACCGGGCGGCGGCCGGGGCGCCGGGACCGGAAGCGGGGCCGGAAGCGGGGCCGGGACCGGGACAGGCGGGATAAGGCCGGGGCCGGGGCACGCCGGGTAAGACCCGGCGTTAGTAAGATCGCCAACCATGGAACAGCGGGTTCTCGGCCGGACGGGACGGCCGGTATCGGTCATCGGG
The DNA here is from genome assembly GCA_025934635.1 of Streptosporangiaceae bacterium. Next base: position 33,509 of record JAICWX010000013.1, read on the forward strand.
CTCGGCACCTGGCAGCTCGGCGCGGACTGGGGAAACGTGTCCGAGGACGACGCGATGAAGGTGCTGCGGGCGGCGGTGGAGTCCGGGGTCACCTTCTTCGACACGGCCGACGTCTACGGCGACGGGCGCAGCGAGCGCATCATCGGGCGCTTCGGAGCCAGCAACGCCGGGCAGGGCGTGCTGGTCGCGACCAAGATGGGCCGCCGGGTCGAGCAGAAGGCCGAGCATTACACGCTGGAGAACTTCCGGGCCTGGACGGACCGGTCCCGGGTCAACCTGGGCGTCGACCGGCTCGACCTGGTCCAGCTGCACTGCCCGCCGACCGCGGTGTTCGCCTCGGACGCCGTCTTCGACGCGCTGGACACGCTGGTCGCGGAGGAGCGGATCGCGGCGTACGGGGTGAGCGTGGAAACCTCGGGTCAGGCGCTGACCGCGATCGCGCGGCCGGGCGTGGCCAGCGTGCAGATCATCCTGAACGCGTTCCGGCGCAAGCCCCTCGACCAGGTGCTCCCGGCCGCGGCCGCCGCGGGCGTGGGCATCATCGTCCGGGTGCCGCTCGCGTCCGGGCTGCTCTCCGGCCGGTACACCCGCCGGACCACGTTCGCCGCCGACGACCACCGCAGCTACAACGCCCACGGCGAGGCGTTCGACGTCGGGGAGACGTTCTCCGGCGTGGGCCTCGAGGCCGGCGTCGACGCCGCGGCCGAGTTCGCCCGGATCACCTCCCAGCTGCCGGGCGGCACCACCGCGCAGTGGGCCCTGCGGTGGGTCGTCCAGCAGCCCGGGGTGACGACCGTGATCCCCGGCGCGCGCAGCACCAGCCAGGCCGGGCAGAACGCGGAAGCCGCCAGCCTGCCGCCGCTGCCGCAGGCCAGCCTGGACGCGATCGAGGACCTGTACGACCGGTACTTCCGCGCGACGGTGCACAACCGCTGGTAAGCGGGGCACAATTGAGTATCGATGCGGCGTCCGGGACGGCACGAAGCTGACGATTTCGGGCCGGGTGAGGCGGGTGATCAGGACAGGTGCGGGCCTGGCGGATCTTCCGGTCACCCTCGCGGGCGGCGCTGATCACGGCGGTCGCCGTCGGCGCCGTCGTCACCTTGACCCCGGCTAACGGCGCCGCGAGCGGCATCGCCACCGGCGTCGCCCGGGCCGTCCGGCACCTGGCCGCTCCGGCCGGGAACAGTCAGCCGTTCTCCGGTGAGCCGGCCGTCGGGGCCCTGTTCACCACGTCTTCGGGCCGGCTGGGCAAGCATTTCTGCACGGCGAGCGTGGTCGGCAGCCCGGCCGGCGACTTGGTGCTGACCGCCGCGCACTGCGTGACCGGAGCCGCGGGCACCATCGACTTCGTACCCGGATATCACCAGGGCTCGGCCCCGTACGGGGTGTGGGCGGTCACCAGGATCTACGTCGACCGGGCCTGGCGGTCGGATGCCAGCCGGAATGACGATTTCGCCTTCCTGCGGGTCAGCCGGCCCGGCTCCGGCACCCCGATCGAGGACGTGACCGGGGCGGAGAAGCTCGTCACCGGCACCCCAGCCCGCCATCAGCTAGTCCAGGTGATCGGCTACCCGAACGGCGCGAACCAGCCCGTCACCTGCCAGAACCGGCTGCGCCGGCCGATGCCGGGCCAGCTCGAGTTCGACTGCGGCGGGTATCCCGACGGGACCAGTGGCGGGCCGTTCCTGCGCCAGGTCGACCCGTCGACCGGGCAGGGCCAGGTGATCGGCGTCATCGGCGGGTACCAGCAGGGCGGGAACACGCCGCAGGTCTCGTACTCGGCGGTGCTCGGCCGCAACGCCGCCGCCCTGTACAAGCAGGCGGTAGCGGGCGGCTAAGGCCCGGCTGACTATGGGAAGGCCAGCATGAAAGGGGTGGCGCGCGGCGGGACCAGGACGGTGGCCGGCGCGGCGGACTCGCGGACCAGCGTGGTGAAATGGCCCGGATCGCCGGTGTTGCCGGCGATGGCCTCGTAGTGCATGGGGATGACGTAGGCGGGGCTGACCTCGGCGCAGAGCCAGGCGGCCTCGGTCTCGTTCATGTTGCCGACGATGCCGCGGGATTCGCGCATGTGGTCGCGGCCGTTGATGGGGATCATCAGCACGTCGGGGGCAAGCGCGGCGAGGGTGGCGGGCAGCTCGGGATAGACCACGCAGTCGCCGGCGTGGTAGAAGCGGACGCCGCCGATCTCCAGCAGGTAACCGAGGAACCTGACCGGGCCGCCATCGGAGGAGAACTCGTACACCACGGGCTCGTCGCCGCCGATTCCGTGCCTGGCCGGCACCGGGTGCACGGTCACGTCCCGGTCGTGCAGGTCCTCCCCCGGCACCGCGCCGGTCAGCCGGGCCCGGTCGATACCGCCGGCGACGGCGATCTCGACGACCGGGAGAGGCACGATGATCCGGGCGGACGGGTTGACCGCGGCGAACTCGCGCAGGAACGGCAGGTCCAGGTGGTCCACGTGCTCGTGGGTGCAGAGCACCAGCGTGACGTCGGCGAAGTCAGCGGCGGTGGCCGGGGGCCGGTAGCGGCGGTCGGGGCGATCGGTCAGGAACGGGTCGATCAGGACCCGGCTCTCCCCCGCGGCCAGGCGGAACCCGGCCTGGCCGTACCAGGTGACCGAGACGGGATGGCTGCCCCGTTCGGTCATGGGGTTGTTCATCGGTCGTCACTGAGGACGACCGGCTCCGGCAGCGTGCCGGCGTTGTGCTCCAGCAGCCGCCAGTGCCCGCGACGCTGGCCCAGGACCGACCACGAGCAGTTGTCCAGCGGGCCGAGCGCATTGAACAGTTCCTCCGGCAGGCCGAGGAACCGGGACATGCCCAGGCGCAGCGCGGCGCCGTGGCTGGCCACCACGGCGAGGCCGCTGACCCCGTCGCGCCCGTTCTCGGAGAGCCGGTCGGCGATGCGCTGCAGCGCGCCCGCCACCCGCTCGGCGACTACCGCGGACGGCTCGCCGTCGGGCGGGCTCCAGCTCGCGTGCTCGGCCGGGTAGCGGGCCCTGATCTCGGCGTCGTTCAGCCCTTCCCAGCCGCCGCCGTGCCGCTCCCGCAGGTCCTTGTCCAGGGTCACCTCGAGCCCGGTCAGCCGGGCCAGCGCGGCCGCGGTGCTGGCCGCGCGGCTCAGGTCGGAGGAGACGATCAGGTCCGGACGCAGCGAGGCGAGCAGCCGCGCGGCCCGCTCGGCCTGCGCCTGGCCCGTCTCGTTGAGCGGGATGTCACTTTGCCCTTGGAACCGGCGCTCGGCGTTCCAGACCGTCTGGCCGTGCCGCCACAGCACCAGCCGCACCGGGTCGCTCAGGGCGTCCTCCCGGGATTCACCGACAGTTCGGGGAGCTGGATCTGCGGGCAGTCCTTCCAGATCCGCTCGAGCGCGTAGTAGCTGCGCTCCTCGGAGCCCTGGACGTGAATCACCACGTCGAGATAGTCGAGAAGGACCCAGCGGCCCTCCCGCTCGCCCTCACGGCGCACCAGGCTCGCGCCCGCCTGGCGCATCCGCAGCTCGACCTCGTCCACGATGGACTTGACCTGGCGGTCGTTCGACGCCGAGCAGAGCACGAACGCATCGGTGATGGCGAGCTGGTCGCTCACGTCATAGGCGATTATGCCGTCGGCCAGCTTGTCCGCCGCGGCCAGGGCCGCGGTCTCGACGAGCTCGACGGCCCTCGGTGTGGCAGTCACGAGTGCTTGCCGGCCTCCTCGGTAGGGGTCATTCTTCTTACTACCCTCTCACGCGGGGGTGTCATTCACTTTCTGGCGCAATGGCCAGCACCCCCTCACGACCTCGTATCGTACCGGCGTTCATAACGTCTCAGCGGTCCGTCGCTGGTGTTAACATTCGAGATATGACTTCAGTGCCAGATCGCGCGCGAGTCCGGCTGACCGGTATCTCGTCCCGCGCATACGAGCATCCCGCTGACCGCTCCGCGCTTGTGGCGCTGCGCAAGCTCACCGGGTTCGACACGCTCTTGCGGAAGCTGTTCGGCCTGTTCAATGAGCGGGCTTTCCGGCTGATGTACCTGGCGGGGGCCGTCCGGGTTTCCGAGCGGCAGTTCCCGCACATCCACGAAATGGTCAGGGACGGGGCTTATATCCTGGACCTGCCCGAGGTGCCCGAGTGCTACGTCCTGCAGACGCCGATCGTGAACGCGATGGCGCTGGGCCGGGACAAGCCGTTCATCGTGCTCAATAGCGGCCTGGTGGAGCTGCTCGATCCCGAGGAGCTCCGGGCCGTGGTCGGGCACGAGCTGGGCCACATCCTGTCCGGGCACGCGGTCTACCGCACCATGCTGCTGTACCTGGTGGCGCTGGCCGCGCGGATCGCCTGGATGCCGATCGGCTACCTCGGCCTCAAGGCCATCATCTGGGGCCTGGAGGAGTGGTTCCGCAAGTCCGAGCTGTCCTGCGACCGCGCCGGGCTGCTGGCCGGGCAGGACCTCGACGCCTCCCGCCGGGTGCTGATGAAGCTGGCCGGCGGCGCGCAGCTGTCCGAGCTCAACCCGGACGCGTTCCGCGAGCAGGCGCACGAGTACGACGCGGTGCCTGACCTGCGGGACAGCATCCTGAAGATCATGCAGCTGCAGGGCACCACCCACCCGTTCGCGGTGGTCAGGTTCGCCGAGCTGGACTACTGGGCGACCCACGGCGAGTACGACCGCATCATCGGCGGCGACTACCCGCGCCGGGACACCGACAGCAGCGCTTCGGTCGGTGACGAGGTCAAGAACGCGGCCCGCGCCTACCAGGACTCCTGGAACCGGTCGCAGGACCCGCTGATCGGGATCTTCCGCGGCGTAGCCGAGACCGGCGCCCGCGCCGCCGGCGGCCTGTTCGACCGCCTGCAGAACCGCGGCGGCGGCAACAGCGGCAACGACGACAACTAGCTCGTTACAGCGCCCAGACGGCCAGTCACCCGGCAAGGTGACTGGCCGTTGGCGTGTACGGGACTACTTCAAGATCACCATGTCGTCGCGGTGGACGACTTCGCGCTCGTACTCGGGTCCCAGCTTGCTGGCCAGCCACCGGGTCGACCGGCCCATCAGGCCGGGGACCTCGGCGGCGTCGTAGTTCACCAGGCCGCGCGCGACCACGGTGCCGTCCTCGTCGCAGAGGTCGACCGGGTCGCCCGCGTCGAAGGTTCCCTCCATGCCGGTGATGCCGGCCGGGAGCAGGCTGGCGTGCCTGCTGACCACGGCCTCGACCGCGCCGCGGTCCAGCCGCAGGCTGCCGCGGGCCACCGCGGCGTGCTTCAGCCACAGCAGCCGGGTGGCCGGCCGGCGGCCGCGGGCGGCCGCGAAGTAGGTGCCGGCCGGGCCGCCGCCCAGCGCCCCGGTGGCACTGGCCGCGTCGGCGACCACCGTCGGGATGCCCGCGGCGGACGCGATCATCGCGGCTTCCACCTTGGTGGCCATGCCGCCGATGCCCTTCTGGCTGGCTTGGGCGCCCTGTCCGGCTCTGGTGCCCCGGCCGAGCCGGATCCCGTCCAGGTCGGCGCGGTCCCGGATCTCGGTGATGCGGTGCGCCTGGCCGCGGCGCGGGTCACCGTCGTACAGGCCGTCCACGTCGGAGAGCAGGATCAGCGCCCCGGCCCGGGTGACGTGCGCGACCAGGGCGGCCAGCCGGTCGTTGTCGCCGAACCTGATCTCGTCGGTGGCCACCGTGTCGTTCTCGTTGACCACCGGCAGCACGCCCAGCTCGAGCAGCCGGTCCAGGGTGCGCTGGGCGTTGCGGTAGTGAGTGCGGCGCATCAGGTCGTCGGCGGACAGCAGGACCTGGCCGGTGCGGATGCCGTACCGGCCGAAGGCGGCGGTGTAGCGCGCCATGAGCAGGCCCTGGCCGACGCTGGCCGCCGCCTGCTGGGTCGCCAGGTCACTGGGCCGCCGGGACAGCCCGAGCGGGACCAGGCCCGAGGCGATCGCCCCGGAGGAGACCAGGACGAGCTGGGTGTTTTGGGCCCGGCGGGCGGCCAGGGCGGCGGCCAGCGCGCAGATCCGGTCATCGGCGATCTCGCCGTCCGCCGTGGTCAGCGAGGAAGAGCCGACCTTGACCACCACCCGGGCGGCGGTGGCGATGTCCGGGCGCTGAGGGCTGGCAGCCCCGGTGGTCCCGGCGGTACCCGCGGTCATGGTCTACAGCCGTGGATCGGTACCGCGCGGGCCGTGCGGCACATGCCGGTCCGGGCCGCTGGCCATCGACGCGGCGGGCTCCCAGTCGAATACCACCGCGTCGTCCGGCTCGCCGATCAGGACCTCGGCCCCGGCCTCGGCGCCCGCCTGGGCGAGCGCCTCCTCTACGCCCAGCCGGGCGAGCCGGTCGGCCAGGTAGCCGACCGCCTCGTCGTTGCTGAAGTCGGTCTGCCGCACCCAGCGCTGCGGCTTCTCGCCCGTGATGAGGAAGCTCTCGCCGAGCTTGACGACCTCGAAGCCCGGTTCGTCGGCGGCCTTGACGGCGACCCGGACCCGGACGCGCTCGGCGGGCTCCTCGGGCGGGCGGGCGGCGCGGTCCGCGGCGACCAGCGCGGCCATCGCGAAGCCGAGCTGGCGCAGGCCCTCGCCGGTCGCGGCGGAGATCTCGAAGACCTGGTAGCCGCGCTCCTCGAAGTCGGGCTTGACCATGTCGGCCAGTTCGCGGGCGGCCGGGACGTCGATCTTGTTGAGCACGATCAGCCGCGGCCGGGTGAGCAGCTCGGCGCCGGTCGCGTCGCCGTAGCGGGCTAGCTCCTCCTCGATCACGGCCAGGTCGGTGACCGGGTCGCGGCCGGGTTCCTCGGTCGCGCAGTCGAGCACGTGCACCAGGGTCGAGCAGCGCTCCACGTGCCGCAGGAAGTAATGCCCCAGGCCGCGGCCCTCGCTGGCGCCGGGGATCAGGCCCGGCACGTCGGCCACGACGAACTGGACGTCGCCGGCCTCGACGACGCCGAGGTTCGGGATCAGCGTGGTGAACGGGTAATTCGCGATCTTCGGGCGGGCCGCGGACATCGCCGCGATCAGGGAGGACTTGCCCGCGTTGGGGACGCCGACCAGGCCGACGTCGGCCACCGTCTTGAGCTCGAGGATGAGGTCGCGCTGCTGGCCGGGCTCGCCCTTCAGGGCGAACCCGGGCGCCTTGCGGCGCGGGCTCGCGAGGGCGGCGTTGCCGAGGCCGCCGTGGCCGCCGGCGGCGGCCACGAACCGGCTGCCCACGCCGAGGAGGTCGGCGAGTACCTCGCCGTCGGCGGTTTTCACCTCGGTACCGTTCGGCACGGCGATGACGAGATCGTCACCGGCGGCGCCGGTGCGGTTCGAGCCCTCGCCCTGGCGGCCGTTGCCGGCCTTGCGGACCGGGCGCCGGTGGAAGTCGAGCAGGGTGGCGCAGCTCGCATCCACCTCGAGGATCACGTCGCCGCCGCGCCCGCCGTTACCCCCGTCCGGGCCGCCCAGCGGCTTGAACTTCTCCCGGTGAATCGAGGCGCAGCCATTTCCGCCGTGGCCAGCCTGCACGCGCAGCGTGACCCGGTCGGCGAACTCCGCCACGATATTCCTCTCGGTTCCCTGCATGGGTTCTGCATGATGAAAGGCGGGCCAGGGTACCCGGCCCGCCTTTCTGTGGTCTTGCCTTCTGGTGGCGAGCCTTAACTCTGCGGCTCGGCCGGCTCGATGTTCACGGCCCGGCGACCGCGGAACGTGCCGAACCGCACCTTGCCCTCGACCAGCGCGAACAGCGTGTCGTCACCGCCCCGCCCGACGCCCAGGCCGGGGTGGAAGTGCGTGCCGCGCTGGCGTACGAGGATCTCGCCCGCGTTCACGGACTGGCCGCCGTAGCGCTTGACGCCGAGGCGCTGGGCCTTCGAGTCACGGCCGTTGCGGCTGGATGACGCGCCCTTCTTGTGTGCCATCTCAGTCCTCCTTCGCCTTGGACCCGGCCTTGGCCTTCGCCTTGGTCTCGGTGCCGATACCGGTGATCTTGACCTGGGTATAGCGCTGCCGGTGGCCGAGACGCCTCCGGTAGCCGGTCTTGTTCCGGTAGTGGATCATGTTGATCTTGGGGCCTGCCGCGTCACCGACGATGTCCGCCGTGACCTGATAGCGGCCGACCTCGGCGGGGTCGCTAATGATCCGGTCGCCGTCTACTACCAGCAGGGCCGACAGCGTGATGCTGTCACCGACCTTGCCGGAGAGCTTGTCGACGGTGACGACCTCGTCCAGCGCGACCTTTTCCTGCCTGCCGCCGCAGCGCACAATCGCGTACACCCGAGAACTCTCTCTTTCCTTGGGCTATTCCTTGCGCTTCCCAGCGTGCCCCGGAACTCCGGTGTCGCCACGGCGGGCTCGCTTGAACGTGCACAGGGGCCCGCGCAGCGGGCAACTCCCGACTGCCGAGATTACCAGACCCCGGCCATTACGACGAACCCGTTGCGGTTCCCGCGGTACGCGATTCCGCCGCTTGACACCATCGGTGCCCTGACATCCGCTGTCCCGCCCGCAGGCCGCTCGGCGACGGCTTAGGCGGTGGATCCGGGTTACGCGGTGGATCCGGTACCCCCTGGGGGCCCGGATCCACCGGATAATCCGGATCGACCGCGTTATTGCCGAACCGGTGGGCGGCGTGTGGCGCTTGAGGCTAGTGGTGCCGGTGTTAGACGGTGCCGTCCGGGGCGACCGGAGCGGAGGTGGCCTCGGCTGAGACGGACGGGGCCTCGGCCGGGCTGGAGGGCAGGTCGGGGGGTGCTGACCGGGACGGGTCGGCGGGTGCTGACCGGGGCGGCTCGGAGGTTACCGACCGGACCCGGGCGGAAACCAGGGCGCTGCGCGTCTTCGGCGCTGGCGGCGCCGAGGCGTCAGGGGTGCCTGAGGCTGCCGAGGGCTCGGGTGAGGCGGCAGCCGTTGAGCCTGCGTCGGCGGGGGTGCTGCCGTTAGCGGTGCCGGAGACCGGGGTGACGCCGACGGCGGCGGGTGCCGAGGCGTCAGGCGTGGGCGCGCCGGACGCTGGCGCCTCGGGGGCCGAGGCGCCGGACGCTGGCGCTTCGGGCGCTTCGGCGGCGGCCTGGCTGCTGGCGGCGGGCTTGCGACGGCGGCGGCGGCCGTTGCCGGAGCGGGCTGGCTCGGCGTCGGTCTCCGAGGCACCGGCCAGGGCAGCGTCAGCCAGGGCAGCGTCAGCCGGGGCAGCGTCAGCCGAGGTAGGCGTGGCGGGGTCCACGGCGGCCGCGCCGGCCGGGGGGCCGGCGGCGGCCTGGCTGGCCTCGGCGGCAGCACCGTCGTCGGTCGCGGGGTCAGCGGAACGGGCGCGGGAGGTCGCCGCGGCCACGGCCGCGGGGCCGGACATCCGGTTCCCGTTGCCGTGATCGTTGCCGCCGTTGCCGCCGTTGCCGCGGCCGTTGCCGCCATTACCGCCGTTACCGTGGCCGTTGCCGCCATTACCGCCGTTACCGTGGCCGCGGCCGAGGGCGTGCGGGGCGGGGGTGCCGTCGCCGTCCGGGTCGAAGGTCAAGATGACGCCGCGGCCGCTGCAGCACTCGCACGGCGTGGAGAACGCCTCGAGCAGGCCCGCGCCCACCCGCTTCCTGGTCATCTGGACCAGGCCGAGCGAGGTCACCTCGGCGACCTGGTGCTTGGTCCGGTCCCGGGACAGGCATTCAAGCAGCCGGCGCAGCACCAGGTCCCGGTTGCTCTCCAGCACCATGTCGATGAAGTCGATGACCACGATGCCGCCCACGTCGCGCAGCCGGAGCTGCCGGACGATCTCCTCGGCGGCCTCGAGGTTGTTCCGGGTGACGGTCTCCTCCAGGTTCCCGCCCTGCCCGGTGAACTTGCCGGTGTTCACGTCGACGACGGTCATCGCCTCGGTCTTGTCGATGACCAGCGAGCCGCCGCTCGGCAGCCAGACCTTCCGCTCGAGGGCCTTGGCCAGCTGCTCGTCGACGCGGTACTGAGCGAACGCGTCCCGGTCGCCGTTCCAGCGGGTGAGCCGCTCGGCCAGGTGCGGCGCGACGTACTGGACGTACTCGTCGACCACGTCCCAGGCCCCGTCGCCGGACACCACCAGCTTGGCGAAGTCCTCGTTGAACACGTCCCTGATCACGCGGATGGTGAGATCGGGCTCGCTGTACAGGAGCGCGGGCGCGCTGGCCGTCTTGGCCTTCTTCTCGATCGCCTCCCACTGGGCGGCGAGCCGGGAGACGTCCCGGGCCAGTTCCTCTTCGGCGGCACCCTCGGCTGCGGTCCGGACGATCACGCCGGCGTTCTCGGGCATGACCTTCTTGAGGATCTGCTTGAGCCGGTTGCGCTCGGTGTCGGGAAGCTTGCGGCTGATGCCGGTCATGGACGAGCCGGGCACGTAGACCAGGTAGCGTCCGGGCAGGCTGACCTGGCTGGTCAGCCGGGCGCCCTTGTGGCCGACCGGGTCCTTGGTCACCTGGACGAGCAGCGACTGGCCCGCCTTGAGCGCGGACTCGATCCGCTTGGGCTGGCCTTCCATGCCGTTGACGTCGAAGTTCACCTCGCCGGCGTACAGTACCGCGTTGCGGCCCTTGCCCACGTCGACGAACGCGGCCTCCATCGACGGCAGCACGTTCTGGACCTTGCCCAGGTAGACGTTGCCGACGTAGGACTGATGGCTGGACCGGTTCACGTAGTGCTCGACCAGCACGCCGTCCTCGAGCACGGCGATCTGGGTGCGGTCCTTGCGCTGGCGCACGATCATGGACCGCTCGACCGACTCGCGCCGGGCCAGGAACTCGGACTCGGTGACGATGGGCGGACGGCGGCGGCCGGTCTCCCGGCCCTCACGGCGCCGCTGCTTCTTGGCCTCGAGCCGGGTGGATCCCTTGACCGAGCGGACGTCGTTGTTGGACGTCGGGGCGGGGCCGGACGGGCTGCCGTTCGGCTCGCGGACGTGGACTACGGTGTCCGGCGGGTCGTCGGAGGTCAGCGAGTCTGACCCGTCCGCCGAGCCGCGACGGCGCTTGCGCCGCCGCCGGCGGCCGGTGCCGCCCTGGTCGTCGTCGGCCGATCCGTCGTCGTCGTCGTCCGCGGCGTCCGCCGCGGACGCGTCTGCGTTCGCCGGGCTGTCCGCGCCGTCGGCCGCGGCACCGCTCCTGGTCCGCCGGCTGCGGGTCCGTGACCGCCGCCCATCGGCCGGGGCCCCGGTCCCGCTGGCCTCGGCTTCCGGCTGGTCCTCGGACGGCGCGTCCGGGGATTCGGGCTGGCCGTCGCCCGCGTCGGACGTGGTGTCATCGCCGGTGCGGCCGCGGCCGCGGCTCGACCGCCGCCGGCGGCGCCGCCCCGGGCCCAGCTCGTCGTCCTCGTCGCCGGGGCCGTCGGCACCGTCCCTGGCGTCGTCCCGGCCACCGCTGTCCCTGGCACCATTGCGGCCGCCGTTGCGGGCATCGCCGGCCCCGTCCCGGGTGCCGTTCGGAGCATCGCTGCCGCCCGCGGCCGGTGACCCGGCCGCGGGGGCCGGGCTCTCCGTCCAGGCCGGCCCGACCGGGTCGGGCCGGGCCGTGGGCGGCTGGAACACCACCGACGGCGGCGGCTGGAACAGCGCCGCGGGCACGGCCGGGCTTACCTCGCCGGCCCCGCGTCCGCCTATCGCTTCAGCGGCCGGAGCGCTGGAAGAAGTACTGTCTCTGGACGCGCCATCGGTTGAGGCGCTGTCATTGGATTCTCTGTCGTAGAGCTCGCTGTCGAGCATTCGGGCAATCTCCAGTCAGGCTCCCGGGCGCGCGGTGTCGCGGCGTTCCGCCAGCTGGCGGCGTTCCGCGACGCGCCCGCACACCGCACGGGAGCACGTTGTCAACGAGAGCCCCGGCGGAGCCGCGCAGGCCGAACCGGCCCCGGCGGTCGCTGCCGTGACAACCGGTGTCCTGGGGACACTGAGCGCGCGCGGCAACCGCGCGCGCCCGGCTGTACCGAGCCTCGTTACCTATCTCTGTCTTCACGGGTACGGCGCCCGAGATCATTGGATCCGGCCGCGTCGCCCTCATGACACACCTTCCCCGGTCAGCAGGGCCTGCCCGGTCAGCTGGGCTCGCTGGCCCTGTGCCAGCCGGGTGATCATGGGGGGCGACGACAGCACGATGCCGTCCTGCTCGCGCAGCGCGGTCACGATATCCTCGGGCCGCACGGCAGGTGCCGTATGCAGAACAACCATTCGAAGAATGGCACAACCTTCGAAGCCTGGCTCGGCCGTCTCGAGCACTGTCATCTCGAGGACCGCCGGGCGGGCGTCCAGCCGCCGGACACCCTTGTCCGTGAGGCGCTCAACCGGCGCCTCGGCCCGGGCGAGGAATCCGGAAACGGCCCGGCGGGCCTCCCCCGGCGCCACGCCCGGTAGAACCATCCGCCACTCGGACGCCTCCAGGTGGGCGAACCCGCTGGCAGACACCCTGCTGGTAGAGGTGGGGCTGGAGGACGCGGAGCCGGACGGTTTCCCGGCTCCCCCGGCATCCTCCGTTACGTCAATCACATCAATCCCATCAGGCAGCGCCGCGTTCAGCCGCTGGCACACCTGCGTCTCGGCCTGCCGCTCGGTCAGCGCCAGGCTCAGGTACTCTGCTTCGCTCGCCACCCCGGTCGGCGCACCGCCCGGGTAGGAAATCTTCGGGTGCGGCGTAAAGCCCGCCGAGTAAGCGATCGGCAGCCCTGCCTTGCGAACTCCCCGCTCGAAGGCACGCGCCACATCTCTGTGGCTGGCAAAACGCATCTTTCCGCGCTTAGCATACCGGACCAGTAGATGCTGGACCGCAGGCGCGGTGGCCCCTGGTGCGGTGCCAGCCGGGTTGGGCACGCTATCTCCCGCCTATTACGGGAAGCAGCCGCCTCCCGTCGAGGCGCTCCCCCGTCGGGCCCACCTGGATCTCCGTGCCCATGGACGAACAAGCCCCGCATTCATAACACGGGGTCCAGCGGCAATCTTCCACCTCGCCCGCGCCCTCGGGCGCGATGGAGTCCTGCCAGTCCTGCCATAGCCAGTCGCGGTCAAGTCCCGCGTCCAGGTGATCCCACGGGAGCACCTCGCCGTATTCACGTTCGCGCGTAGTATACCATGCAAGATCCACCGGCTCTGTGGCCAGGGCCTGCTCGGCCGACTGCCGCCAGCGCTCGAACGAGAAGTACTCGCTCCACCCGTCGAACCGCGCGCCGTCCCGCCACGCCGCCAGGATCACGCCGCTCACCCGGCGGTCACCCCGGGACAGCAGGCCCTCGATGATCCCGGGCTTGCCGTCGTGGTAGCGGAAGCCGATGGCCTTGGCGGTGGAGCGGTCGGCGCGGATCGCGCCGCCGAGCGCGCGCAGCCGGGCGTCGACCACTTCCTGAGCGCACTGCGCCGCCCACTGGAACGGCGTGTGCGGCTTGGGTACGAACCCGCCGATGGACACCGTGCACCGGATGTCATGGCGCCCGGTCGCCTTCCGGCCCGCCGCGATGACCTTGCGGGCCAGCTGCGCGATGGCCAGCACGTCCTCGTCGGTCTCGGTCGGCAGGCCGCACATGAAGTACAGCTTGACCTGCCGCCAGCCGCTGGCGTAAGCGGTCGTGACGGTGCGGATCAGGTCCTCCTCGGTGACCATCTTGTTGATCACCTTGCGCAGCCGCTCCGACCCGCCCTCCGGGGCGAACGTCAGCCCGGACCGGCGCCCGTTGCGGCTCAACTCGTCGGCCAGGGTCACGTTGAAGGCGTCCACCCGGGTGGACGGCAGCGACAGCCCGACGTTGCTGCCCTCATAGCAGTCGGCCAGGTCGACGGCGATCTCGTTGATCTCGCTGTGGTCCGCGCTGGACAGCGAGAGCAGCCCGACCTCGTTGAAGCCGCTGGCCGCGACGCCGTTCGCGACCATCGCGCCGATAGTGGTGATCGACCGCTCCCGCACCGGCCGGGTGATCATGCCGGCCTGGCAGAACCGGCAGCCCCGGGTGCAGCCGCGGAAGATCTCCACGCTGAACCGCTCGTGCACGGTCTCCGCCACCGGGACGATGGGCTTGCGCGGGTACGGCCAGGCGTCCAGGTCCATCAGCGTGTGCTTGGAGACCGTGGGCGGGACGCCGGGACGGTTCGGCGTGACCCGGGCGATCTGGCCGTCGGCGCGGTAGGCGACGTCGTAGAACCGCGGTACGTACATGACCTTGGACAGCCTGACCAGAAGTCCGTCGCGCCCGCCGGGCTGCCCGGCCCGCTTCCACGCGCGGATGATCTCGGTGATGGCCAGCACGGCCTGCTCGCCGTCGCCGAGCACGACGCCATCCAGGAAATCAGCCACCGGCTCGGGGTTGAAGGCCGCGTGGCCCCCGGCGATGACCAGGGGGTGACAGTCTTCCCGTTCGGTGGCAAGGAGCGGGATGGCGGCCAGGTCAAGCACGGTCAGCATGTTGGTGTAGCCCATTTCGGCGGCAAAGCTGAACCCGAGCACGTCGAACGCGGCCACCGGGCGGTGCCCTTCCAGGGTGAACTGGGGCACGCGGTGCTCACGCATCAGCGCCTCGAGGTCGGGCCACACCGTGTAGGTACGCTCGGCCAGCACGCCGTCGCGCTCGTTCAGCACCTCGTACAGGATCTGGATGCCCTGGTTGGGCAGGCCGATCTCGTAGGCGTCCGGGTAGCACAGCGCCCAGCGCACGTCGGCGCCGTCCCAGTCCTTGACGACCGAGCCCACCTCGCCGCCGACGTACTGGATCGGCTTGCGCACGCGCGGCAGCAGCGGCTCAAGGTCCGGGTACACCGATTCGACAGGCATCGAACCAGACTAGCCGAACGAAGAGGGTAGCCAGCGGACGCTGACCAGCCCGAGCCCGGCGGGGCGGCCGCCCGGGCCGCTTTCACGTGCCCGGATCGCGCCCGATGTCGCAGGCCTGCGACACGTTCGGCATACGCCGGGAATGGCTTATGTCTAGGTTTGGCGCAGCAAAACGATTTCTCGCTGACACCCTTTAAGGAAAACGATGAATAAGTACCGCCCGGCCGCGGTGGCCCTGGCCGCCTGCGCGGCCGGCTTGTCCCTGGCGGCGTGCAGCGCCGGGATCACGACGACCAGCACGGCCACGACGGCCGCGACCAGCTCCTCCAGTCCGAACCGGAGCGCGACCGCGGCCTCGGCGTCGTCCTCAGCTTCCGCGGGCCGCATGGTCAGCGTGAGTGGCAAGGTCAGCAGCTTCCCGGTCCCGCCCGGGGCCAAGGTGGCCGAGAACGTCTCCTACAACGGCAGCATCAGCATCGGCTTCGGCAAGGTGGGCCTGGCCAAGGTGCGGAGCTTCTACACCCAGGCGCTGCCGAAGGCTGGTTACACGATCACCAGCAACTCGGCCGCCAGTGAAGGCGGCGGCGTCATCCTGATCCAGTTCACCGGGCACGGCTATAAGGGTCAGATCTCGACGCTGGCCAGCGATCCCGACCCCGGTGACGCACTGCCTGGGCTGGGCACCAAGAACATCTCCACGATCTTGCTCCAGCCGAAGTAACGGCGGCGGCCCGGCGCTGGCGGGGGCGCGCCGGGCCGGCTACTCGAAGACGGTGTGGCGGCGGTGGACGGACTGGAGCAGGCCGATGGCGATCATGTCGGCGAAGACGGCGGAGCCCCCGTAGGAGACGAACGGGAGCGGGAGGCCGGTGATCGGCATGATGCCGATCGTCATGCCGATGTTCACGAACGACTGGAACGTGAACCAGATGGCGATGCCGGACGCGACCAGCAGCCCGAACAGGTCGTCGGCCCGGGTGGCGATGCGCAGCGCCCGGACGATGACCACGCCGAGCAGGAACACGATGACGATCGTGCCGACGAAGCCGAGCTCCTCGCCGGCCACCGTGAAGATGAAGTCCGTCTGCTGCGACGGGACGAAGTTGCCCGCCACCAGCTGGCCGTGGAACAGGCCCTGGCCGAACATGCCGCCGGAGCCGACCGCGATCTTGGCCTGGGCCGCGTTGTAGCCGGCGCCGGCCAGGTCGTCGGCCGGATGCAGGAAGGAGGTGAACCGGGTGAGCTGGTAGGACTTCAGCAGGTTCAGGCCGCCGGCCGCGGCGATGAGCACCGCCACCGCCGCGGCGAGCGCGCCGATGACGCGCAGCCGCAGGCCGGACAGCACCACCAGGGTGGCGGTCGCCACCACCAGGACCAGGGCCACGCCGAGGGCCGGCTCGATCACCACCAGGCCGATCAGCGGAGCGGCGACGGCCAGCGCGACGCCCAGCGAGCGGAGCCGGGGTCCCTGGGTCGCGCCCGAGGACCCCGGGCGGGCCTGGCTGAAGACCATCGCCATCGTCGTGATGAGCGCGACCTTGGCGAACTCGTTCGGCTCGACCTGGAAGCCGCCGGGCAGCGAGAACCACGCTTGCGCGCCGTTGACGGACGAGCCGAGCGGGGTGAGCACGGCCCCCAGGCAGAGCACGGTCACGCCGTAGAAGAACGGCGCCCAGGTGCGCAGCTGCCTGGTGTCGACCAGGCTGACCGCGATCATCAGGATCAGCCCGATGACCACGTTGAGCAGCTGCTTCTTCAGGTAGGTGCGGGGGTCCTGGCCCGCCGCGAGCAGGCTGGGCTGGGTGGCCGACCAGACCAGCAGGGTGCCGATCGCGCTCAGCCCGAGCACGACCGCGATCAGCAGCCAGTCCATGTGCCGCAGCGGGGAGTTCCGGGCGAACGCCCGGGCCAGCAGGGAGCGCGGGCGGCGGGCGGCGAACACCCCCGGCCGGGGCGTGATCAGGCCCCGCGGAGAGTAACTCGTCGAGCGGCCCAGCATCACTTTCCCCCGGTGGTGTGCCCAGTCGTGCGCAGCGTACTGTAGCCGGGCGGCGCGGTGATGGCCCCGGTCGAGGTGATCTGCGGCAGCGAGACCGGCACCCGGCCGGCGGGGACCGCCGCCTTGTGCCCCTCCAGGCCGTAGATGCCGTCCCAGATCTGCCGCACCGCGGGCGCCGCCGCGTCGGCGCCGTACCCGGAGTCCGGGAGCATGACCACGACCACGTACTTGGGGTGGTTACAGGGCGCGAACGAGGCGAACACCGAGGTGGCGTTCTTGCCGAACAGCTGGGCGGTACCCGTCTTGCCCGCCACGCAGACCTGGTTGAGCGGGAAGCCGCCGAAGGCGCCGGCCGCGGTGCCCTGGGTCACGACGCCGGCCAGCGCGGTCCGCATGTAGGAGAGCGCCTGGCCGGAAACCGGCAGGTGCCTGATCACCGGCGGGTTGAGCTGCTTGACCACCTTGCCGGTGGTCGCCGACAGCAGCGCCGCGCCGATCCGCGGGCTGTACAGCGTGCCGCCGTTGGCCAGCGCGACGTAGGCGTTGGTCAGCTGGAGCGGGGTCGCGGTCACGTAACCCTGGCCGATGGCGGCGATGGCGGCCTGGCCCGGCTCCCACTGCCACCCGCTCCGGCAGTCCTGCCACTCGATCTGCTGCACGTAGCTGCCGTACTCCTTGCCGTTCTTGCACCAGTCCTGGCCGGTGTAGGCGTTGTCCTTCCACAGGTAGTACAGCCACTGACGGGTCGGGATGGTCCCGGTGGACTCCTCGGGCAGGTCCACGCCGGTGTTCTTGCCGAAGCCCCAGGCCAGTTCCATGGCCTGCATCTTCTGCACCGGGGCGTTCGGCGACCGGTGGTTGTTGGCCTTCGGGTTGTCCTTGAGGTACATGTCGTAGCCGAGGTCGTAGTACACGGTGTCGCAGGACTGGATGAGCGCCTCGGAGAACGTCATGTCGCCCAGGCTCGGCTCGCCGTCGTTGCCGAACGTGTGCCCGGCGATGCTGACCGAGCCGGGGCAGCCGTACAGCCCGTGCAGCGGGTACCCGTCGGCCACCGCGGCCGCGGTGGAGGTGACCTTGAAGGTGGAGCCGGGCGCGTACTGGCCCTGGGTGGTCCAGTTGATGACCGGCTGCCCGCCGGACTTGCCGAACAGCTTGCTGAACTGCTTGGAGGAGATGCCGCCGGTCCACACGCCCGGGTCGTAGTCCGGGTAGCTGGCCATGGCCACCACCCGGCCGGTGGTCGTCATCACCACCGCCGCACCCTGGTTGGCGTCGTTGCCCGCCGCCCGCGACCGCTCGATGGCGCTGTCGAGCGCGTTCTGCGCCACCGCCTGGACCTGCGAGTTGAGGCTGGTCACGAGAGTGTCGCCGTTGACCGGCGGGGTCTCGTTATCGGTGCCGGTGACATTCCCGGCGGCGTTGACCGAGACGACCTGGTTACCGGCCTGGCCGCGGAGCTGGCTGTCGTACTCGGCTTCCAGGCCGGCCTGGCCTACCAGGTCCACGCCGGAGAAGCCGGTCACCGGCAGATGCCGGCTCTTGATCTCCTCCGGGGTGATGGGCTGCAGGTAGCCGAGCACCTGAGCCGGGTTGGCCCCGTACGGCTGCGGGTACTCGATCACCGGCTGAACCTGGGCGGTCACCGCCGGGAACTTGTTCTGCTGCTCCATCACCTGCAGCGCCACCCGGGGCGAGACGTCTTGCGCCACCGGGATGGGCTGGTAGGGCGAGCCGGCCCAGCACGGCGGGGGGACGCCCTTGGTGCACAGCCGGGTCTTGTCGGTGAGCAGCGCGTAGGGCATGCCGAGCAGCGGGGCCAGCCGGCGCAGCACCGGCGCGGCGCCGCCGGGCTGCTGGGACAGGTTCATCATGTCCACCGAGACCACCAGCGCGGTGGAGTTGGTGACCAGCCGGTTGCCCACGTCGTCGAGGATCTGGCCGCGGACCGCGGGCACGATCACGTTCCTGGTCTGGTTGGCCTCGGCGAGCTTGGTGAAGGCAGTGTTGTTCAGTACCTGCAGGTACCAGAGCCGGCCGCCCAGTGAGATCAGCATGACGGCGGCGAGCGCGTAGAGCACGAGCAGCCGGCGTCGCGACGAGATGTTCACCGGTACCCTCCCCTCCCCCATCGGCTCCGGCTCTTCCCGAAGCTGCCCCTGCCCAGGCCGCGCGGCGCGCCCAGCCGGGGCTGGCTCATCCGGCGGCCGCCGAACGCTCCCCGGCCCAGCGAGCGGCCGCGTCCCAGCGAGCTGCCGCCCAGCTGGCCGCGGCCCAGCTTGCCGCCGAACTTAGTGCTGCCGAGCTTGGGGCCGCCGAACTTGGTGCCGCCGAGCGCGCGGCTCCGGGATGACGTTCCGCGGAGCCAGTTCCGGCCCGGTGACTTCGGCGCGCCGACGCGCGAGAACCGGGAGGATCGCCTGGTCAGGCCGCCGCTGGCCGAACCCATCAGGTTGGCCCGGTGCCGGAACGGCGACGACCGGCCGAGTGGCGCGGACCGGCCGAAGACGGCCGGCCGGCCGAGCGACGAGCCGCCGCCGATCGAGGTCGAGGAGCGGCTGAAGACCGAGCCGCCGAGCAGGGACCGGCCCAGGCCCGAGCCGCCCGCGCTCACCCCGCCGAGCAGGGAGCCGCCGAACACGCCGGGCCGGCGCCGTCCGCCGAACTTGACCCGGGCCGAGCCCGCCGCCAGCCCGCCCGCGGCGAAGGCCGCACCGGACCGGGCGGGTGGCCGGCCGAGCTTGAGCTGAGGCTCACGCCGCGCGGGCGGACGGCCCGCTCCGGAACCGCGCAGGGTGCCGACCGAGACCGGGCCCCGGTCCCGCTCGGAAAGCCGCAGCCGCGGGCCGCTGCTGCCGGCCAGCTGCCTGATCGCGCCCTGGTTCGTGGCCGGGACGGGGGTTCTCGCCTGGCTGGGCGACCAGCCGGGCCGCCGCCCCTCGCGGCGCACGCCCGCCACCCGCAGCGCCGCCGCCGCCGCATACAGGACGAACGGGCAGAGCAGCACGTCGTAGGCCAGGGCGGCCGGCAGCACGTTGGTGATGGCCGGCCAGCGGACCTGCGGGTCGCTGAGCATGACACCGAGCAGGGCGACCAGCGCCTCGCCGCAGACCGCCCCGGCCGCCGTCACCGTGATCTCGAACAGGGCGCTGTGCCCCTGCTCGGCGTCCGGTGAGAAGTCGTCGGCCAGCATTCCGCAGGCGTATCCGATCAGGCAGAACACCAGCGCGTCCTGGCCGGTGAAGTGGCTGCCGGGCGGCGCGACGTCGAGCGCGAGGCCGGCCCCGAACCCGGTCAGCAGGCCGGCCATCGGGCCGCCGGCCAGCGCCAGCGCCGCCACCAGCAGCAGGACCAGGTCCGGGCCCCCGCCGCCGGGAAACGCGATCCGGTCCACGATGGTCACCTGGACGACCACCGTGACCGCGGTCAGCACCAGGGATACGAGCGCGCGCACCTCAGCCCCCGGCCGTTCCGGAGGCGGGCGGGGATGGCGGGGGGGTATAGGTCGAGGTTCCCGAGCCCGGCGCGCTCGGGGTGCTGGTGACCGTGACCGTGGGGGCGGGGCGGGGCAGGATGGAGTTCCGCGGGTTGTGCCGCGGTGCCTGCACGACCACGCCGACGACGCCCAGGGAGGTGAAGTTGACGGCCGGGCGGACCACCGCGGTCTGGGTGAGCGCCCCGGCGTTGCCGCTCACCGACACGATGGTGCCGACCGGAACCCCCGGCACCTGGGGCCGGTCGTTGATGGAGGCGTAGGTGACGATCTGCTGCCCGGCGTGCAGCACCGCGTTCGCGTCGAACAGGCTCAGCCGCATCAGGGCGGATCCGGACATGGACTTGCCCGTCCCGGACACCTCGCCGATCTCGCCGCCGCCCGCCAGCTGCACGCCGACCAGGGAGGACGCGTCGCTGGCAAGCAGGACGGTCGAGGTGTCCGCGCTGACCTGGGTGACCGTGCCGACGAAGCCCGAGCCGTTGAGCACGGTCTCGTCCGGCTTGATGCCGTCGTTGCTGCCCGCGTCGAGCGTGACCGTGTCGGAGAAGCCGCCGCCGGCCGCGATCACGTTCGCGGCCACGATCCGGTAGGCGCCGGCGTCCATCTGCAGCAACTGGGCCAGCTGCTTCCTGGCCGTCTTGGTTAGCTGGGCCGCGCTGAGCTCGGCCCGCAGCTCGGCGTTCTGCCGTTGCAGCGAGGTGATGGTGCCCTGGGCCGAGGGCCCGCCCGTGACCGAGTCGAACAGGCTGGCCACCGGGTCGGTCACGTCGTGCGTGACCCGCTCAATCGGCCCGAAGATACCCGCGCCCACGCCCCGCGCCGGCGAGGCGCCACCGTCCCTGAAGTCCAGCGTGATCAGCGCGATCGCGACGATCAGGAGCACGCCAAGAACCATGCGGGTACGCCGGTTGTCGTGCACAGCCGCTCCTCATCCGCCGTGACGGCACAGCGGTATTACGGGTCTTGCAGATCAGCTAGATCAGCGTCTGGTGTCGGGTACCAGAACCTGACGCAGGGTCTCGAAGTCCTCGACGCACTTGCCGGTGCCGAGCACCACGGAGTCGAGCGGGTTGTCCGCGACCTGCACGGGCATCCCGGTTTCCTCCCGGATTCGTGACTCTAGCCCGCG
>JAICWX010000239.1 GCA_025934635.1 Streptosporangiaceae bacterium
GGCCGGCGCCGTCAAGTACCGCGCCGTCAGCCGGCCGCTGGTGCCGGGTCAGGTCTACCCGAACGGGATAGGTCTGCGCGATGGCGCTGACCCGGAAGCTGCCCCGGGGCTGGATCCGCAGGTACGCCCGCGGTACCACCAGGCGTTGTACCCGGTGCATGAGCTGGGTGAAGTCGTCGGCGAGGTCGGCGATGCGCAGCACCGCGCTGGCGTCGCCGTGCAGCATTTCCGCGATGTGCCGCAGCTCGGCGTAGTGCCAGTCGCCGCCGACGCCCCGCACGTCGCAGACGAACCGGTCGGCGCAGGCACTCAGCGCGGCGTCGAGCGCCGCGGACGTCTCGTGCTCGTTCTTCCCGTCGGTGTACAGCACCGCGTGGCGGACGAAGCCCGCGGCCGGGCTGGCCGCGAAGAGCTCGTTGGCGGCCGTCAGCCACCGCCCGATCTCCGTCCCGCCCTCCGGCCGCAGGCTCATCACCTGGCGCTTGGCCGCCGCCTTGGTCCCGGCGTCGATCACGGCGAGCCCGCCGGCCGCCGGGAAGACGGGCTCGGCCCGGCGGTTGCCCGCGATGATCCCGAGGAGCACCCCGTCCGGGAGGACGTCGATGGCGGCACACGCCGCGCGGTGCGCCTCGTGGATCTTGTTCTCGCCCATCATCGACCGGGACCGGTCCATGATGAGGACCTCGACGGCCGATGCGGCGGGCACTGCCGTCCCGGCCGGATGCGCCGTGACCGTGATGAGCGCCTCGGCCCGGAACACGTCGACCCCGAGGTCACGGGTCGCGTCGAGCTCGATCGTGAAATCCAGGCCGGGTGCCGCTCCGCCATTCACCGGCGCCGTCATCCCCTCGAATGCGTGGCACAGTAGCTGGCTGACAAAACAATCAGTAGCTGGCTGACAAAACCAACAAGAACCAAATGACCAGAAAGGCAGCTTACGTGCTGACCGCGGTCCGGTCACGCCATCGCCGCATCCCGCGCTGCCACCACCACTCGACCGGCGGCCGCAGATTATTCGCCAGATCGACCAGGGCGAAGAAGTCTGACCTGGTGACGGCGAAGTTCGCCAGCTCCGGCAGCGTCTCCGCGAGGGCGAGCCAGTCACCGTCGACTCGTGACATCCCGTACCGGATCTCGGTGCGCAGCCCGATCCGCACCCCGGGGCCGACCCGGAGCTCTTCCACCAGCTTCGCGGCCTTCGCCAGATCCTCCCCGGCGGGCACGCTAGATCCGGTGACCGCGGCGAGCAGCCGCACGACGGCGACCCGCGCTTCGGGCTCGAAGCGCAGTTCCCGCGCCTGGAGTTCGCCGGCCAGCCGCTCGGCGGCGGTCACCGCCTCGGCCCGCCGCCCCGCCAGCAGGTGCGTCCGGGCCAGGCCGAAGCCGGCCGCGCCGAGCGCGGGCGCGGTGTCGGCCACCGCCTCGTAGCGCTGGCACGCCTCGGCCAGGTCATCCCGGATCTCGGCGCAGAAGCCCAGCGCCAGCAGCGGGATCAGGTCACCCGGCAGCGCGTCCCTGACCTCGGTGAAATGGCTCGCGGCCGGCCCGGCGGCGCCGCGGGCGAGCGCGATCAGGCCGCAGTACCAGGCCCGGACCCAGGACCACTCGGGCAGCCGCGCCTCGCCGAGGGCACGGTCCGCGTCGTCCAGCGCGCCCTGCCGCACGGCCGCGCGGCAGGCGACCAGCTGGGCTTCGCCGCCGCGGGTCAGGGCGGGATCGTCGGGATCGGATAGCGGCGCGGGCAGCGCCCGCACCGCGTCGGCGGGAGCGGGCGCTTCGAACGGCTCGGCCATCGTGAGCCGGCCGTCCGCGGTCACCCGGGCCGTGATCCAGTCTTCCAGCGGCCGCGGCGCGCCGAGCCCGCTGTGCCGCGGCTCGGTCATCGTCCCGAACACCGCGGACGGCCGCGAGATCCGGCGGGGGGCCGGAGCGGTCGCCACGACCTGCCGGATCACGCCGCTGAGCTGTTCCGCGAACTGGCGGGCGGAGGTGAACCGGCGCTCCGGTTCGGTGGTGTCGGTGGCGCGGTTCAGCAGCCGGTCCAGCGCGCGGATCCCCGGCGTGCCCAGGTCGCGCAGGTGCCGCCGGCACAGCACCTTGAGGGTCATGCCGAGGCAGAACAGGTCGAATCCGGCGGTGGGCGCCGCGTGCTCGCGGTCCGTCCGCGGCGGGGCGTAGGCCGGCGTGAAGGCCGTGACCGGACCCGGGCGGCCCAGCTTCCACACGGCCCCGAAGTCGATGAGCCGCACCCGGTCACGCGGCCCGTCCGCGCCCCGCTCGCCGAACCTGATGATGTTCTCCGGCTTCACGTCGATGTGCAGCAGGCCCCGGGCGTGCAGGTAGTCGAGCGCCTGGAGGATCTGGAGCCCGTGCGCCAGGATGACCTCGATCCGGTCGTCGGCCCGGACCGACAGCGGCGTGCCGCGGACGTACTCCAGCACGAGGTAGGGTCCCTCGGGCTCGTAGCCGTAGATCCGGACGATGCTGTCGTGCCGGAGCCCGGTGAGCGCGTCGCGCTCCAGCCGCGCCGTCTCGGCCACCGCCTGGGTCAGGTCCTTCAGCACCACGTCGGTGCCGAGGTTGCGGTCGTACGCCAGCAGCGCCGTGCCGAAGGCGCCGGCGCCGAGCTTGCGCTTGATCTCGTAACGCCCGGCGATGACCTGCCCGGGGCGAGCGCCGCCGAAGTCGTACGGGTGGCCGCAGTTCGGGCAGAACCCGGTGACGCGCGCGGGCACGTCGCCGTCGGCCCGCCCGACCGGCTCCCGGCACTGCGGGCAGAACCGGTTCTCCTCGGCCACGACCGTCCCGGTGCGTACGGGCTGCTCGTCGGTATCCGGCGAGATGGCGCCGGACTCCACCAGGCTCAGCCCCCACCACGGTTCGACCCGGACCAGTCCCGTGCGCGCGGCTTCGTGGGCAGGCACCTGGAGCAGCGGCCGCCGGTCACAGGCCGAGCAGAACCCCTGATCGTCGATCTCGCCCCGGCCGCAATCGGGCCGGTCGCACCTAACCACGGTCGCACCTAACCACGGTCGCACCTAACCACGGTCCTTCTCCTCCATCCGGCGATCGGCCGCCGCCGCGTACTGATCCACAAGCCCGCGGGCGACGGCGAGGTCGATCGGGGCCTGCCACAGCGCCCGCGCGGCCTGGTCGTGCAGGTCACCGAGCGCGGAGTCCTCGTCGCCGAAGTGCCGCGCGGCGCGCACCCGGTTCACCTCGAGCGTGCGCCGCAGGTCGTCCAGGCGCTCGTTCCAGCGCCGGGACCGCTGGCTGAACGCCGCCACGTCGGCGAGCGCCGCGGCGGCGGCCCCGTCGATGGCCGCGAGCTCGGGGGCGGATTCGGCACCGCCAGCGACGGCACCGCCAGCGACGGCACCGCGGGCGACGGCCAGCCTGACCCGCAGCCGCGGCGCCTGGGCCCGGGGCAGCGCCGGCGGCCGACGGAACCGCTGCTCGTTCTCGTGGCTGAGCCAGGCGGCCTCAGCCTCGGCCGCCGCGAGTTCGGTGACCCGTGCCTCGACCTCGGCCGCCGGCCGGCTGGCCGGGGAATCCCCGGCCAGCGGTCCGGGATCCAGCGGTCCGGGATCCAGCGACACCTCGTACGGCAGGGTTTCCGGCGGCGGCCCGTCGAAGCCGAGTACCAGCCGGACGCCGCGCGACCGGGCCCGGACGGCCAGTGGGCGCAGCACCTCGCGGACGAGCGCGCCGGGTGACCGCGCCCGGTCGACGCCGGTGATGACCACCGAAGCCGGCGGTTCACGCCGCAGCAGCCGGTCGGTGAGCTGGGGATCGTCCACGGGGAGCCCGAATCGTTCGGCTAGATAATCCGTGACCTCGGCCACCGTCTTGCCGCGGGCGTCGAACGCGGCGTCGATGGTCCCGAGCCCGAGGACCGTATCCGGGGGCGCGGCGGTCAATTCGGCCCCGGAGGTCCCGGCGCGGGTGGCCGGGTCCGCCGTGCGGACCAGCCGGACCAGCCAGGTGGTATCCGGGCCGGCCGCCCCGCCGGGCAGCACCACCGTCCCGGCCCACCCCCCGGTCAGCAGCCCTTTCAGCTCCCGGGTGAGGGCGACCCGCAAGGTATCGCCGGGCCCGAGTTCCGGCAGCCCGGCGGTGGCCGCGCCCAGCCGGCTGGCGGGCTGGCCGGCCACGTAGGGGCCGAACTGGTCCGGCAGGTACCCGCGGATCGTCTCGGTCGGCATCATCCAGGCGGCCCGGGCATCCGCGTTGCGGTAGTCCGCCACGACGATGCCGATCACGTGGCCGGCGTGGTCGCCGTCGAGCACCACCACGCCGGCCCCCGAGTAGCCGGGCTCGATCCACTGCCCGTCGGCGTGCACCCGGTTCAGCAGGCCGAACTCGCCGCCGCGGCCCCCGTCCCCGGCCAGCTCCGCGTCGGCCGAGATGCCGTAAGGCTCGGCCCGCGGGAAGCCGTGCGCCCGGACCCGGCCGCCGGACAGCGGGGCACACCACAGCCGGGTGTGCGCACCGCACGGCGTCGGCTCGTCGAGCTCGAGCAGCGCCACGTCACCCCGCCGGGTGTCGCCGCCCCGGTAAACCCACGAACCCGGCATGACGCGCGCCCCGATACGCCATTCCGGCTGGCAGACGGCACTGGAGACGGTGACCCGCTCGCTGGGGTCCCCGACGACATGCGCGCAGGTGAGCACGTGCCGCTCGTCGAGCAGCACCCCGGCACCGCGTCGCCCCCCGCTCACCCGGACCCGCCAGGGATGCTCCGCATGGTGGTGCGTCCCCATCCCCCCACCGTAAAGGGTCTCCGGCACCGGTTCTGGACGAAGACCGCCAAAACCCATCAGACCGAACGGGTGGCCCTCTCCTCTCCCCGATCAGCCCTCCGCGTCCCCGCAGGCCCAGACGGCGAGGCTGGCTCGCTGCGGCGGTGCCCCCGGGCGCCCCGAGATCTCAGCGTCCAGGCGGTCGTAGGCGCCGTCCCGGTGGCAGATGACGGCGACCGCGGCGGTCGGGCCGAATACCTCGAGGACCCCGCCGTCGTACCAGGCGCGGACCTGACCCGCCGTACCGTCGGCGCGGCCGGCCTCCTCGGTCAGCCGCCGGCCGCCCTCGGTGATCTCGATGCCGCCCGCGGTGACCCGGATCTGCACGTCCGGCGCGCTCGGCCCGGTGAGCCGCAGCCCGGCCGCGGTAGCGTCGCGGCCGGCCGGCGTGAGGCTGAACTCGGCCGCCTGCCCGGACCGGGCCGACAGCGCGATCGCGGCCGAATCGCCCCCGTCCACCAGCCGGCTGACTACGAGCTCACGGCGCGCGTCGTCGAGCTCGCGGGCCGGCCGCGACCGCAGCGCGCCGCCGTCGTCCAGGACCAGCTCCCGGGGCAGCGACATGACCCCGACCCGGGATCGGTCCGGGCCGGTCAGCTCGTCCACGTCTTCGCGGAGCCAGCCGAAGGCCACCCGCCGGCCGTCGGCCATGGTCAGCGACTGCGGCGCGTAGTACCGGTGCCCGCCGTCGAGCCGCCCGGCCGTTGACGGCACGAACCGCTGCCCGTCGATCCGGCCGGTCATCCACATCACCCACGGCGGGTCGGCGTCGCAGACCGACACGATCACGACCACGGTGCCGCCGAGGACGAACACGTCCGGGCATTCCCAGACCCCGCCGTCCAGGCCGTGATCCGCCGCCGCGGCCCAGACGCCGGCGTACTCCCAGGCCCGCAGGTCCGCCGACCGGTACAGGAACAACGCCCCGCCCCGGTCTTCCAGGCCGCCGCCGACCACCTGGCACCACCCCGGGCCGTCCCGCCACGCGCTGTGGTCACGGAACGCCCGGACCGCCTCGCCCGGCGGCGGGCTGGCGATGACCGGGTTGCCCGGGTCACGGGTCCACCGGTTCAGGTCCTGGTCGGCCGCCGCGGCCAGGCAGGGCAGCTGGTGCGGGCCGTTCACGCCGGTGTAGAGCAGGTGCGGGCGGCCGTCCGCGACCACCGTGCAGCCGGAGAAGCACCCGTCCCGGTCGGGACCGAACGGGTCGGGCTCGAGCGCCACCGGATGATCCTGCCAGCGCCACAGGTCGGGGCTGCTGGCGTGCCCCCAGGCAATGTTCGCGTGCACCGGGCCGGCCGGGTTGTGCTGGAAGAACAGGTGCACCCGGCCGTTCCACTGGACGAGCCCGTTCGGATCGTTCATCCACCCCCGGGCCGGGGCGAAGTGCAGGACCGGACGGGGCCGCCGGTTGTGGTCATCCAACGGCGCGGTCGGCATGATCTCCCGCCTGTCCGGGGCTTTGTTCGCTGGTCAGGTGGCGGACGACCGCGATCGACCAGGGGATGCTGAGCAGCAGGACGAGCACCAGGCCGAAGGCCAGCGGCGCGGGCCGGACGGCGGCGACGCCGAGGCAGGCCAGGGCCACGGCGGCGCAGGTGCGAGCGAGCAGCCGGTACAGGCCGGGGTCACGGTCCCAGGACTGCAGGCTGCCGGCGACCAGCATGGTGGCGCTCAGCACGACCGCCGCCCCCGCGCCCAGGACCCACGCGGTGGCGGCCGGGGTGCGGCCGTCGTGGGCGTGCTCGGTGAGGCTGACCATGGCCGCGCCCATCGCGGCGATGGCCGCCGTCAGCGGCAGGTGGCCGAGTTCCCAGCGCAGGCCGGACCGTCGCTCGGGCCGGGGACGGCGCTGACCGACCAGGTCGAAGTAGGTCCACCAGGCGCCGAAGCCGACCACGACGGCGACCAGCGCGACGGCCAGGGTCATGGCGCTGACCGGCTCGCCCGACAAGCCGGCCACGACGCCGGTCAGCGTCTCGCCGAGCACGATGATGATGAACGCGCCGAACCGTTCGGTCAGTGCGTCGCTGATGGCCATCGCGGCGGCCTGGGCCGGGGTGGAGTCGAGGACCGCGGCGGTGTACCCGGTCAGGTAGGCCGCGTCCAGCAGGCCCCAGGCCGGCACCCGGGCCCCGGCGGGCAGCCGGGCGGTGCCGGCCAGCAGGACCGCGCAGGCGGCCGTCCCGATGACGAACAGCCGGCTCCGCCGGCGGAATTCGGGACTGTCGCCCCGCGAAGCCAGCAGCCACAGCCCGGTCAGCACCGCGAACAGCACCCCGGCGGCGACGGCGAACGCCGCCCCGCGGGCCCCGTCCGCCTGCGGGATGAAGGCACCCATCGCGGCGAGCACCACGATCTGCACTCCGAACGTGCTGCGAGCGCGGGCGTCGTCGTGGCCGTGCAGGTCGTGGTGCAGGCTGCCGTTGGCCCAGGCGATCCACACCAGCGTGAAGATGGCGGCGAACTCGCCGAGCCCGGACCAGGTCAGGTGCTCGGCCAGGTGGTGGGCGGCCTGGGCGACCAGCACCACCACGGCCAGGTCGTAGAAGAGCTCGAGCGGGCCGACCACCCGCTCGCGCGGCGCCTCGCCGTGCGGGCGGGGCGGCTGCCACAGGGCACGGCGCAGCCGATCCCAGCGCTCCCGGCGGGCCTGATTCATTCCGGCTTCAGGGTGGCTTCGAGGACGCCGAGGGCCTCGGGCAGGTTGGCCCGGCCGAAGCCGAAGCGGATATGGCCCGGCTGGTCGTAGACCGAGCCCGGCAGCAGCAGGATGCCGGCCTCGGCCAGCTGCTCGCAGTACCGGGTGACGTCACCGGTCCCGGTGACGCGGGGGAAGCCGATCGGGCTGGCCGTCGGGCGGGTCCACGCGAAGGTGCCGGCGTGCCGCTCGAAGAAGCCGTCAAGCAGCGGCAGGTTGCGCCGCACGATTCCGAGGTTGCGGTCCAGCAGGACCTGGCGGTGGCGCAGGGCCAGCGCGGTCAGGAACTCACTGGGCGCGCTCGCGCAGATGGTGGTGTAGTCCTTCAGCACCGCGACGGCGTCCCGCAGGCCCGCGTCGCGGGTGGCGATCCAGCCGGTCCGCAGCCCCGCCAGCCCGTAGCTCTTGGAGATGCTGCCGAGCGAGACGCCCCGCTCGTAGGCATCGCACGCGGCCGGCAGCCGGTCAGCCGGATCGTGCTCGAGTTCCCGGTAGACCTCGTCGCTGAACACCACCAGGTCGTGCGCGCGGGCGAGCTCGATCACGCGCTCGAAGACAGGCCGCGCCATCAGGGTGCCGGTGGGGTTGTGCGGCTGGTTGATATAGAGCAGCCGCGTCGCCGGGCGGATCAGGCGCGCGAGCGCGTCCAGGTCATGCGCCCAGCCGTCTTCGTACCGGCGCTTCCACTCGCTTACCTCGGCCCCGGTGCTGCGCGCGACCTCCAGGGCCGACTCGTAGCAGGGCGTCTCGACGATCACGTGATCGCCGGGCCGGAGCAGGGCGTGGTAGAGCAGGAAGATGCCCTCCTCGGCGGCTGCGGTGGCGAGCACCTCCCCGGCCCCGGTCCGCTCGTAGATCGAGGCGATCGCCTGGCGGAGCTCCGGGCCGCCGGGCGACTCGGTGTACCCGCACCAGGTCTGCAGCAGCCGCTCGTGCGCGTCCGGCTCGAACTCGAGCAGCGCGCCGATCGTGCGCGACTCGCAGTCACTGCTGGACAGCATGAACCGCGTGCTGTGCTCATAGCGGGCGTAAAAACGCTCAATCCGGAACGGGCTCACTTCCACGAGGTCCAGTATCGCGCCCGCCGGTCACGACCTGCGCTCGCGCAGGGCGGCCGGGACGACGGCCAGGATCAGCACGCCGGTCAGGGCGAACGCCGCCGGGTAGCCGGTCCAGACGCAGATCAGGCCGAAGAGCGCCGGCCCGGCGCCGTACCCGGCGTCGTAGGCCAGATTCCACAGCGCGCTGGCCTTGGCCTCGGGCTGCTGCTCGAGCAGCAGCGCGAACGTCGCGTTCTCGATCACCCCGAACCCGGCGCCGAACAGCACCATGCCCGCGAAGATCACCACGGGCGAGCCCAGCACCATCATCGCGGCCATGCCGAGCGCCGCCACCGCGAGCGCCGGGATGAGCAGCCGGGCGTGACCGTACCGGTCGCCCCGCTTGCCCGCCTGCCAGCGGCTGAGCGTGGCGACGATCGCCTGCACGAGCAGCGCGGCCGAGGTAAGGCTGCTGGGGATCTCCTTCACGAGCGGCAGGAGCGAGTCGAGCACGCCGGCCGCGATGGTGGCGGCGGCGAAGATCAGCGGCAGCCGCAGGGCGCCGCCCGCCCGCCGCCCGCGGGCGGCCGGCTGTGCGGTGGTGCCGGCGATATCGCGCAGCTCGCGTCCGCCCGGCAGCCAGCGGATCGCCACCAGCGGCACGAGGCCGGCCGCGGCCGCCAGCGCCGCCGCCACGCCGGCCAGGTGGTGTCCGGCGAGCCAGATTCCGGCGGGCAGCGCGACGATGACCGGGATGCCGGTGACGATGCCGAGCAGGCCGAGCCCTTCGCCGCGCCGTTCCGGCGGCAGCAGCGTGGCGGTGAGCGCGCCGGAGGCCACCCCGCACAGGCCGAAGCCGAGCCCGCGCACCAGGCTGACGCCGATCATGACGGCCTGGGTTTCTGGCACCAGCATGGCCAGCGCCGGCCCGCCGAGCAGCACGGCCCCGGCCGCGATCACCGTCCGGTAGCCGAACCGCCTGATGGCGGCCGCGGCCACGGCCTCGGCGGCGACGGTGCCGAGCAGCAGCGCCCCGGTGATCAGCCCGGCCACCGAACTGCTGGCGCCGGCCGCCGCCGCCAGCATCGGCATCACCGACAGCAGCAGGAAGAAGCTGGTGAGCGAGGTGAACTCGGCTCCGAAGGTGGCCACCAGCGGCACGCTGAGAAGCCGGGCCGGAACTGCGGTATCGGGCTGCGCCTGGGTCAAAGTGCTCATAACACGCACGCTAGAACCCAGCCGGCCTGCTGGTAAGGTCCGATTTCATGGCGATTGAGTGGTCCGGTTTGAGTCCGGAGCTGCTGGTCCGGCTCGACCGGTCGGCCAGCCAGCCGCTGCGCGCCCAGCTGGAGGCCAGCTTGCGCGAGGCGATCAGGGGCGGCCGGCTCCGCGCCGGGGAACGGCTGCCGTCCTCCCGGGAGCTGGCGCGGGAGCTCGGCGTCTCCCGCGGCATGGTGCAGGACTGCTACGGGCAGCTGCTGGCCGAGGGCTACCTGACTAGCCGCACCGGGTCCGCCACCCGGGTGGCCGACATCAGCGGCCAGCCCGCCGGTGCCCAGCCCGCCGCCGGCCCGGCCGCGGGCTGGCCCGCGGCGCCCCCGCCGGGCGGCCATCCCCCGCTGATCGCGGACTTCCGGCCCGGCGTGCCGGACCTGTCCAGCTTCCCGCGCACCGACTGGGCCTGGGCCGTCAAGCAGGCGTGCGGCCAGGCCGCCGACGCGGACTTGGGCTACGGCGACCCGCATGGCAGCCCGGTGCTGCGCGACGTCCTCGCCGGGTACCTGCGGCGGGTACGAGCGGCCGCCGTCAGCCCGGAGCAGATGATCATCAGCACCGGCTTCGCGCAGGGAATCAACCTGGCCCTGCGCGCCCTGGCCCGCCAGGGCGGCGTGACGTGCGTGGCCTTCGAAGACCCCGGCTACGGCAGCGCGCAGGCGGACGAGACCGTCCGCGCGGTCCTGGCCACGGGCCTGCGGGTCACCTACGTGCCGGTCGACGAGCACGGCCTGGTGGTCGGCGAGCTGGCGGCCAGCGGAGCCCAGGCGGTCGTGGTGACCCCGGCCCACCAGTCCCCCACCGGAGTGGTCCTGTCCGCGGCCCGGCGGCACGCCCTGACCGACTGGGCCCGGCGCGGCGGGTACGTGATCGAGGACGACTACGACTCGGAGTTCCGCTACGACAAAGAACCCGTCGGCGCGCTGCAAGGGCTGGCCCCCGAGCAGGTCTTCCTGCTCGGCACCGCCAGCAAGGCGCTGGCGCCCGCGGTCCGCCTCGGCTGGGTCCACGCCCCGTCCCCGCTGGCCGCCGCCGTCGCGGCGGAAAAGGAGATGAGCGACCGCGGCTCCTGCACGATCGACCAGCTCGCCCTGGCCACCCTGCTCACCACCGGCCGGTACGACCGTCACCTGCGGCGGATGCGGACGGTGTACGCCGCCCGCCGGACCGCGCTGACCGCCGCGTTCGGCCGGCACGCCCCCCGGGTCCGGCTCACCGGGCTCGCGGCCGGATTCCAGGCGGTTGCGCCGCTGCCACCCGGCACCGGCGAGGCGGCCGTGATCGCCGCGGCCCGTGACCGCCGGGTCGGGCTGTACGGCATCGGCGAGTACCGCGGCCACCCGGACCCCGCGGCGCCGCCGGCGCTGGTAATGGGCTTCGGCAACGTCCGCGAGCGAGCCATCGAACCCGCCATCGCCGCCATCGCCGCCCTCCTCCGCTGACCGGTGCCCCACAGGCCACGCCCATCACCCGCGCCGGCCTCACGAGGCCGCTGACAACGACATTGATGCTCCATCCATGCCGCGATTGCGACATTGATGCTCCATCGATGCCGTTGACCATGGGCGGGAGATGCCCACGAACGCTTGGGCGAGTCTCGTCGGCGTCCCCTTACCATCGCCGCGCTCGGCTTCCCGGTCCTGAACGCTTTGGGGGCGCGGCGGCAATCCCAGAGTGAAGGCACGCGGGCAAGGAGGGCCATGACGTCAGACGCTGAACTCATCGGCAGATCGCTAGCCGGCGACGGGGAAGCCTTTATGGAGGTGATCCGCCGCCACGAGGTGGCGGTCGGGACTTACCTGGCGCGCCGGGCCGGGCGCGAGGCGGCCGAGGACCTGCTGGGCGACGTGTGGATGGCGGCCTTCGAATCCCGCCGGACCTACGACCGGTCGTTCGCGGGGGCACGACCGTGGCTGTACGGGGTGGCGCTGAACCGGCTGCGGCGTTACTGGCGGTCCCGGCCGGCCGAGGATCTCATGCCGGACATGACAATCCTGGCGAACGGCTGGGATCCCTGGCCGGCGGTGGACGCCCGGGTGGACACCCAGGCGGTGCTCCGGGCGGCCCTGGCCAGGCTCGGGCCGGAGGAACGAGAGGTACTGACCCTGGTCGCCTGGGAGGACCTGACCGTCGCCGATGCCGCCCGCGTGCTCGGCCTGCCGGCCGGGACGGCCCGTCGCCTGCTGCACCAGGCCCGCATAGCGCTGCGGAACGCGCCGGCTGTAGCCGCGCTCTTGACCGATCTCAACAGTGTGAAGGAGAGCCAGTGACCGTGGACGAGATGGACCTGGTCCGCCAGCTGAAAGACGCCGCGCCGGTGCGGCCCGGGGCTTACGAGCGGGCGCGGACGATGCTGCGGGCCGCGATGGCCGAATCCGGTTCCGCGCCGGACATGGCTCCGGTCGCCCCGCTGCGCGGGGATGCGATTCCCCGGCGGCGTCACCGGCGCGGGCGCCTGGGCAAGGCCGGCATCGGCGCCGGAATCGGTGCGGCCGCCGCGGCGGCGATAGCCATCGCGCTCGTCGCCACGCCGGGGTCGCCGGCGTCCCGGCCCGCGGGGCCGGCCGGGGCCGCCTCCCCGGGGGCCCCGGCGCCGTCCAAGCTGATCTCGCTGGCCGCCGTGATCAAGGCCAGTGGCGGCGCTCTGCCGGGTGACGCGTCGCTGGTGATCAGGACCCAGGCCATCGGCAGCCGGACGCCGGAGGTCACCTACAACCTGTACACCGACAGCGGCGACCTCTACGTGACCGACACCAGGCAGGCCCTCCCGGCAGCGATCGCCCACCATGGCAACCTCGCCGACGGCTCCGGGCCGCGCGAGGTGGCGGCGGCGCGTGACGCGGTGACCGGCGACCTCACCACCGCCCGGAAGCAGATGGTCGACGCCACCACCAACCCGTTCGGGCTGGGCCTCAGCCCGGCCGCGCAGCACGCGATCTGGGACAAGGCCGTCGCCGCGAACCGGGAAGTCTACAAGGAGAAGGGAATCCCGCTGCCGAAGCGGCCCACCGGCCGGGCCCTGCAGGACGAGATCGACAACTACCTGTGGAACAACAGCGTCGACGCGCTGACCGAGGGAGCAGGCAACCCGCAGGTCCGGGCGGGCGTGCTCCGCCTGCTGTCGACCATTCCCGCGGTGACCGTGGCGAATTCAGTGACTGGCGGGCAGCCCACGCTGACCCTCACGGCGGGATCGGAGCTGTTCGGCGGCGGTTCACCGCAGGTGCTGACGGTCAACGCCAAGACCGGGCTGCCGCTGCGGTCCGTGATGGCGGCCCGGGGGAACGAGCTGTCGTCCGTGACCACCTACCAGGTATCCCGGGTGACGCTGGCCGACATCGAGGGCGGCCAGTCCTGACCGCACCCGGCAGCCGGCCCTGAGCCGGCCCGGCCGTGGGGGGCGGCCCCTAGCCCGGGGGGCCCCCCCGCCCGGAGTGGGTTTGGCCGCAAACCAACCCCCCGGGGGGGTTACCGGCAGGACAACCCCCCCGGGGGGGGCCCCCGAAAATGTGAGGAGACGCCCCCC
>JAICWX010000387.1 GCA_025934635.1 Streptosporangiaceae bacterium
GGACCACGTCGTTGTCGGGCACCCGGCCGATGCGCAGGGCCTTGACCGGCAGCGGCATCCGCGAGGTGGGCCTGCGGTCCACGCTCGGCAGCATCTCCGCCTGGCCGGCCGCCGGCGGGGCCTGCTGGCCGGCGTACTGCTGGCCGGCGTACTGCTGGCCCGCGTACTGCTGGCCCTGGCCGGCGTACTGCTGATCCGCGTACGGCTGGCCCTGGCCGGCGTACTGCGGGTCGGCGTACGGCTGGCCGACGGCGGGCTCGGCCGGGCGGGCCGGCGGCTGGGACAGCTGGTCCGGTGCCCGGGCGGCGTGCCGCGGGGCGTGCTCGCGCTGGCCGAAACGCTCGCGCGGCGGTTCGGGATCGCGCGGCGGCGAGGGCTCGGGGGCCTGCGGGCGGTACGGCACGCCGACGGGCGGCGACACGGGACCGCCCGCTGGCCCGCCCGCGGGATCACCTGGTACCGGCGGCTGCCACCAGGACTCGGAGTCGTGGCGTGGCTCGGGCTCCGGCGGCGCTTCGGGGACGGGCGGTGCGGGCGGAACCGACAGGGCGGTGCCCGGGTGATCCGGCGGGGCCGCGCCCGGGCTGCCCGCAGGCAGTTGCGGGGTGCAGCGCAGCGGCGGGCCGTCGTCCGGGTTCCCCAGCCGGATCACGCATTCCGCGCTGATCTCGATCCGGTCGAGCCGCTGCATCTCGAGGAACGTCCCGTTAGTACTGCCGAGATCCTCGATGATCCAGCCGCCGCCGTCGACCCGCAGCACCGCATGCCGCCAGCTGACACGGGAGTCAGTCATGACGATGTCGGACTTGGGATCCCGGCCGATGCTATAGGTGGTGCCCGCGCTCAGCTCGTGGACCGAGCGCCTGGACCGCACCTCGAGACCGGGCGGCCCGGACGGGGCGGCCTGCATCGGGGGCGCGGCACCTCCTACCTCGGCAAGCCCGGCAGGCGCGTGGCCGGCTGGGGACGGACTGGCCTGCGGCGGCCGTCGATCAGACCAGTCAAAACGCTCGGGTGGCATGCTTACAAAGTGTAGGGCCGGCGCGGGTAAACCGGAATCACGAGAACCATTCAGGTTGACCTCGCGTTTTGACATATTGGAGGCGGAGACCCTGATACTGGAACGTCCGGCATCGTGCCTGGCACTGACCGCTTGAGACCCCGCGCCGCACACGGGCTGATCGCAGCAAGTGACTGAATGTTATCCCCGGGAACTAAGTAACACCGCAGAGGTGGGAATGATGATCGTAGGTAGGCGTGGCGGGGGAATGGTCATCATGACCGATACCACGGGGGGCGCGGCATGAGCTCCGATGCCCGCGACTGGTGGCAGCGATCCACCGAACCTGAGAAAGAACCAGAAGACCAGGACTCCCAGGCGACCCGGCAGCACCCGATCGAGCGCGGCCGCCCGGCGGACCAGGGTCACCAGGACCCGCAGGCGACGCAGTTGAATCCGGCTGGCCAGGACTACCAGAACCCGCAGCCGACGCAGCGAAGTCCGGCGAACCAGGGCTACCAGGATTCCCAGGCGACGCGGCAGTACCCGGTAGAGCGCGGGCGCCCGGCGGACCAGGGGCCCGCGGCCGACCGGCAGGCCGCGGCGGACCAGTGGTACGCGGGCGGCCAGGGCGGCGCGGCGGATCAGCGGTACAGCGGCGGCCAGGCGGGTACGGCAGATCAGCGGTACCCCGGCGGCCAAGGGGGGACGGCGGATCAACGGTACCCGGGTGGCCAGGGATTCCCGGCCGCGCCGGGAAGCCCGGCCGCGCCGAGCTTCTCCCCCAGCCAGGGTGCCCGGGCCGGCGAGGGGTTCTCCGCGGGCCAGGGGTATCCGTCCGGGCAGGGCTTCCCTTCCGGGCAGGGCTTTCCCTCCGGGCAGGCCTTTCCCTCAGGGCAGGGCTCCGCCGGGCAGGGCGCCGCCGGGCAGGGCGCCGCCGGGCAGGGGTTCGCGGCCGGGGCGGGATACCAGGGAGCCGGGGCGGGATACCAGGCTCCGGGCGCCGGGTACCAGCAGGACCAGGCCGCCACGGGTTACCAGAACCCCCGGGGGACGCAGGATTATCCGTCCGGCCCCGGGGGGCAGAATTTCCAGGCTTCGCCCGCGCCGCGGGCCCGGCGACGACGCCGGAGGTGGCCGTGGATCACCCTGATCGTGATCATCGTGCTGCTGGTGGGCGGTGACCGAGCCGCCAACGCGTTCGCCGAGGACCAGATGGCCAGCCAGTTCCAGTCATCGCTTGAACTGTCCGGCAAGCCGCACGTGACCATCCAGGGCATCCCGTTCCTGACCCAGCTGGCGGCGCGCAACTTCCACCAGGTCGACATCAACGCCAGCAACGAGACCGCGGGCCCGGGCGGCCAGCTCCAGATCGCCAGCCTGACCGCCACCCTGCACGGGATGCACATCAAGTCGAGCAAGAGCACCGAGATCGATGACTTCAGCGCCTCGGCGCTGGTCACGTTCACGGCGCTGGCTCACGCCGGCAATATCCCTGGCGGCATCACGCTGGCCGCCGACGGCCCCAACCGGATAAAGGCCCACGTCGACCTCGACATCATCAGCGGCAACGTCGTGCTCCAGGTCACCCAGGTGGGTGATAGCAAGATCAACATCAAGGTCATCGACGCGGGCGGGCTACCCGTGGACGCGCTCGGCAACCTGGTGAACTTCACCGTCAGCATCCCGAAGCTGCCGGCGGGGGTGAAGATCCAGAAGATCAGCATCACCTCGCAGGGCCTGCGCCTCACGGCCACGGGGCATAACACCACCCTGAGCCAGTAAGCGGGCGATATCGCCGAAGTTCCGTTCGCCGGGACCCGTGTCCTAGGTGACCCCACTGTCCACCGAGAGTTAAGTTGTTAGCACGGACAGTAAGGACACTGGATACGGAGGCCGATATGCCGAGTGCGCCCCTCACCGTCGCCGACACGCCCGAGCTGTTCAGCCCGGCGTGTAGGGCCCGGGCTACGGCCGCTCGGACCTTCGGCCGCTGCCCGGATGAGGTACCGGCCGCGCGCCGGTTCCTCCGGGAAGCCCTCGACGGCCATCCGGCCGCCTTCGATGCCGAGTTGCTGACCTGCGAGCTCGTCACCAACGCAGTCCAGCACGCGGCCGACGCCGGCTGGGTGACCGTGGCGGTGACCCGGCGCGGCACCATCGTGCACGTCGACGTGATGGACGACGGCCAGACCGGGCTCCCGCACTGGCGCGAGGCCACCGGGGAGGACGAGGGCGGGCGCGGCTTCCAGCTCGTCAACGAGATCGCGCAGCGCTGGGGGTTCCTCCGCGAGCGGGCCCGCACCTGCGTATGGTTCGAGCTCGTACCCGACCGCTGACCGCCCGCCGCATCCGCATCACAGCCCGCACCCGTCACCCGCCCCGGTCTTCAGTGGGCGGCCGGCAACGACATCGATGCTCCATCGATGTCGCGATTACGACATTGATGCTCCATTGATGTCGTTTGTTGTGCCTAGTCGGGATGCGGCGGCTGAGATCAGGTGCAGCACGGGTATCACACGTCCCACGCGCCAGATGATCGCCGCAGAAGAGCCACCGCCAGTGACTTGAGATGTTGCGGGTGAGATTGGCGTGCTGCTCGAGACCCGGCGGGAAATCTGGGGTTTGGGAGGAAAGGGGTGGGAGGAATTGGGAGGAAAGGGAGAGCGGGCGGCGAGGGCGGCTGCGTCGCTAGTGGGGTCGCGAGCAGGTGAGGGGTGAGCGGGGATGGGGTGGCGGCCTCGTTTGGAAGTTATTGAAACGGGGGGCGGAGTACGGCGGGTAAGCTCGCGTGGTGCCTGCCACCTGTGTGTTCTGCGCGATTATCCGGGGCGAGCAGCCGGCCGAGACCGTGCTGGAGACGGAGCGGCTGATCGCGTTCCTTGATCACCGGCCGCTGTTCCGGGGGCACACGCTGCTGGTGCCGAAGCAGCACCTACGGCTGCTCAGTGACCTGCCGGCCGATCAGGTTCCGGAATTCTTCACCACGGCGCAGCGACTGGAGCGCGCGATCGAGGACGGCCTCGGCGCCGACGGCTCGATGATCCTGATCAACAACGTGGTGAGCCAGTCCGTGCCGCACCTTCACCTGCACGTGATCCCCCGCAGCAAGAAGGACGGGCTGCGGATCTGGCTGGGGCCGCGGCATCCGTATGACGAGGCGCACCCGGCCCGGGAGTACGCCGAGAAGATCAAAGCCGCGCTCCCTGACTGAACCGGGCTGACTGAACCGGGCTGACTGAACCGGGCTGACTGAACCGGCCGGCACATCCCGGCGTTACGGTTGGGTAATAGGCACCGGCCCCGGGAGCGACCTGTATGCCCGACGACCTCAACCGATTCACGCGTGACCTGTTCGACGGGCTGCCCGCCCGGTATGACCTGCTCGCCGAGATCCTTTC
Source organism: Streptosporangiaceae bacterium (assembly GCA_025934635.1). Next base: position 4,402 of record JAICWX010000387.1, read on the forward strand.
CATGGGACAGAACGGGCAGTGGCGGTCCGAGATGACTAGTCACGTGACGGGGAACGTCCCGGCGGACGGCCTGATCCTGGATGTGGCGTCCGGCACCGCCGGGGTGGCGCTGCAACTGGCCGAGCGAACGCAGGCGCGGGTGGTCGGCGTCGACCTGACCGAGCAGATGCTGCGCCAGGGCCAGCGCCGGGTGGCCGCGGCCGGGATGCGGGACCGGATCACGCTGGCGGCCGGGCGGGCCGAGCAGCTGCCCTTCCCCGACGCCAGCGTCGACGCGCTGACGTTCACCTACCTGCTCCGGTACGTGCAGGACCCGCAGGCCACGCTGGCCGAGCTGGCCCGGGTGCTCAAGCCCGGCGGGACCATGGCCAGCCTGGAATTCTGCGTGCCGGCCAGTGCACTGTGGCACCCGGCCTGGCTGGCGTACACCCGGCTGGTCCTGCCGGCCGGCGGCCTGCTGCTCGGCGGCCGGGAGTGGTTCCGGGTGGGCCGTTTCCTCGGTCCCAACATCTCCGGCCACTACCGCCGGTACCCGGTCGGCTGGACGGTGTCGGCCTGGGAGAAGGCGGGCCTGACCGACGTCGGCACCCGGACCATGAGCCTGGGCGGCGGGCTGGTCATGTGGGGTAAGCGTGCCGGATAGCGAGCCCCGCCCGGCGTACTACGCGGCGCGGCGCGGCGGGTGGCGGGACTGGTGGACGCTGCTGCATCCGCCCTACACCGCCTGGCACCTGGCCTACACGGTCATCGGGGCGGCGCTCGCGCCGACAGTTCTCCTGACCAACCTGATCGCAACCGTAGCCGCCTTCTTCCTCGCGACCGGGCTGGCCGCGCATGCCCTGGACGAGCTGCGCGGGCGCCCGCTGCGCACCGCCATCCCGGCTCCGGTGCTGATTGCCGTCGTCGTGGCCGGGCTGCTGGGCGCGCTGGCGCTCGGCGTGTTCGGGGTGATCCGGGTCGGCTGGACGCTGATCCCGTTCATGGTGGCGGGCCCGGTGCTGGTGATCGGGTACAACGCCGAGCTGTTCGGCGGCCTGATGCACACCGACGTCGGTTTCGCGGCTGGCTGGGGAGCGTTCCCGCTGCTCACCGCGTACGTGGCGCAGACCGGCACGCTGGCCGCGGCGCCCGTGCTGGCCGCGGCCGGGGCCTTCGCGCTGTCCGCGGCGCAGCGCGGGCTGAGCACGCCGGCCAGGAACCTGCGGCGCCGGGCGCAGCGGGTCGAGGGCCGCATCACCTTCGCCGACGGCCGGACCGAACCGGTCACGGCGGACGGGCTGCTCGAGCCGCTGGAGCGGGCCCTGCGCGCGGCGTCCTGGGCCATCATCTTGTTCGCGGCCGCGCTGGCGGTGGCCCGGCTGGCCTGAGTCCCACGCGGTCCCGGCGGCCACCTTAGGCGCATGCCACTCCCCTAATTGCCTCAATAAGTTATAAATAGGTACCTTACGGACAAAGGTGACTCATCGGATCTCCTGTCTGAACACGCCGTCGGTGACCCATAATTGACAGGAGCGCAGCGCGATGCCATCAGGAGACCGCACGTGACATCCGGCATACCGGCGAAGGGCAGCGCTCTCGGGACAAACGTTTCCGGGGGCGGTGTCCGGTCTAGCCGTGCCTCGCTGCCCCGGAGCCCGGGTAACGGAACCAGGCGAAGCCGTGGATCGACCAACGGCACGAATATTCAGGAGGCCGGGATCGCAGAAACCCCGGAGACCTCTCATCCGGCCCTGTCATCATCTGTGCGGACCCTGATCCTCGGGATCGACAACGACGGTCGAATCGTGCAGCACGACAGGAACGCGGCCCGAATCCTCGCACGCAAGCCGGAGGACCTGCTCGGCGCCCAGCTCATCGAGCTCACCCCGGCCGGCTCGCCGGCCGACGAGAACTCGGTGAACGGGACGGGCCCCCGGCCGTCCGAGGCCGTGACCGCGGTAGCCGGCCTGCTCGAGGCCATCCGCTCGGATCGTGAGGGCAGTGCCATGCTCACGATCGACACCCGCGACGGCCATCCGGCCGAGGCGGTGGTCACGGTCCATCCGATGAAAGCCGACGGGACCAAGCTGGCCGCGCTGGCCCTGCTCCGCATCCCGGCGCCCAACTCCGAGCGGTTCGTCGACCCCGGGGTCATGCGCCGGCAGATGCTGGACGACGCGCTCACCCGGATCGGCGACACGCTCGACATCGACGACGTGGCCCGCGTCCTGCTCGACGCGGTCGTGCCGCACTTCTGCAACGTGGCCGGCCTGCTGCTGCTCGAGAGCCTGGCCGGAGACGACGAACTGCCGTCGGAAGGGACCGAGGGGTCGCTGCCGATGCGCCGGATCGCCCTGGTCCACGACGCCAAGGACCCGGCCTGGGAGGCGACCTTCCCGACCGGCGAGATCCTGCGTTACCCGCAGAACACGCCGTACTTCCGGTGCATGGACACCGCCGCGCCGGTGCTCGAGACGATCATCACCAAGGGCCAGGCGGGCGAGATCGCCAAGAACTGGCGGCGCAAGCCGGTCGCCAGGCTGCTCTCCGGTGCCTCCATGGTGGTGCTGCCGCTCATCGCGCGCGGCACCATGCTCGGCTTCTGCGTCTGCACCCGGCAGGAGGGGTTCCGCCGGTTCGACCCCTACGACGTCGAGATCGGGATGGAGTTCGCGTCCCGGGCCGCCGTGTTCATCGACAACGCCCGCCGCTTCAGCCGTGAGCACGCCACCGCGCTGACCCTGCAGCGGAGCATGCTGCCGACCGGGCTCTCGGCGCCCTCCTCGGTCGAGGTCAGGCACCGCTACCTGCCCGGCAGCAAGATGATCGAGGTCGGCGGCGACTGGTACGAGTCCATCGCGCTGCCCGGGGGCCGGGTCGCGCTGGTGGTCGGCGACGTGGCCGGGCACGGCGTGCGGGCCGCGGTCACCATGGGACGGCTGCGCACCGCCATCCACCCCCTGGCCATGCTGGAGCTGCCGCCCGCCGACTCGCTGCTGCAGCTCGACGAGCTCATGCACACCCTCGGCGAGCGCGAGCCGCAC
>JAICWX010000361.1 GCA_025934635.1 Streptosporangiaceae bacterium
CGCCAGCCAGGCCGAGCAGTCCATGGGCGTCAGCCTGCTGGCCGACCTGGACCAGGGCGCCACCTCGGCGTTCCCGGTGCAGGGCTGTGCCGTCACCCGCCAGTGGGCGGCGCAGCACCCCAAGACGCTGGCCGCCTTCCGCGCCGCGTTCGAGCAGGGCCAGCGGATCGCGGACACCAGCCGGTCCGCCGTCGAGCAGGCGATGGAGGCGCTGCCCAGGCCGCTCGGCGTCACCCCGGTCACCGCGGCGGTGATGGCCCTGGACAGCTACCCGGTCGGGCCGGTCGACGCGCTGCGGGTCCAGCGCGTCGCCGACGAGATGCGGCAGTTCCTCGGCTTCCCCGACTTCAACGCCAGGTCGATGATCGGCGGCTGAAGACAACGAAGCTGAGGACATAGAACAAGATAGAGCGATGAACGGCATCAGCATGATCCGGCCACCGAGCAGCAGGCTGGCCGACGGCATCGTCACCCACATCGGCCGCACCGCCGTGGACGTGGACCTGGCCCGGGAGCAGCACGCGGCCTACGCCGGCGCGCTGGCGGCCAGCGGCTGGAAGATCGAGCCGGTCCCGGTCGCCGAGGCCTGCCCGGACTCGGTCTTCGTCGAGGACACCGTGGTGGTCTGCGCGGACCTGGCCGTGCTGACCCGCCCCGGCGCGCTGTCCCGCCGGGCGGAGGTGCCCGGCGTCGCGGAGGTCATCGAGTCGCTCGGCCTGCGCACCGCCCGCATCGAGGCCCCCGGGACCCTGGACGGCGGCGACGTGCTCCAGGCCGGCCAAGCGGTCTACGTGGGCCGCGGCGGCCGGACCAACGGCGAGGGCATCCGCCAGTTGCGCGCGCTGCTGACCCCGCTGGGCCGCACCGTGATCGCGGTCCCGCTGGGCGCGGTGCTGCACCTGAAGTCCGCGGTGACCGCGCTGCCCGATGGCACATTTTTGCTGCTGCCCGGCCTGGTCCCGGCCGGGCTGTTCCCCGCGGTGCGCACGGTCACTGAGGAAGCCGGCTGTCACGTCGTCCCGCTGGGCGGCGACCGGGTGCTGATCTCCGCCGCCGCCCCCCGTACCACGGGGCTGCTGGCCTACCTGGGCTTCACCCCGGTCGTGGTGGACATCAGCGAGTTCGAGAAGCTCGAGGGCTGCGTCACCTGCCTGAGCGTCCTGCTCCCCGACGTCAGCCGGTAAGGTCGGCCAGCACCTCCTCCAGGCGGTCCAGCGACGCGGCGATCCACGGCAGCGAGCACGGGTCGGGCGAGTTCAGCGCGGCGTGCCGCTCCGGGTCGGATTCGCCGTACAGCAGGCTCGTCGCCACCCGCAGCCGCAGCCGCCCGCTCTCCTCGCCGAACGCGCTGCCCGGCAGCACCCCGACGCCGTAGTCGCGCAGCAGCACCGCGACCAGGCCCTCGTCGCTGGTGATGCCGTGCCGCCCGAGCAGGACATCGGCGAGCGGGGAGAAGTCGGGCCACAGGTAGAACGCCGCCTGCGGGGCCGGCCCGGACGCGCCGGCCGCGGCGAACCGCCGCGCCACCGCGCGGGCGACGGTGCCGTGCAGGCGCCGGCTGAGCGCCACCCGGCCGGCCAGCTCCGGCGGCTCGGTGAAGGCGAGCGCCGCGGCCTGCTGGACCGGCCCGGCCGGGGCGGACCAGATCTCGCTGCCGATCCCGAGCAGCCGGGCCCGCAGCTCGGGTCCGATGCCGCCCGCGGGCAGCCGGGCGACGCCGAGGCGCCAGCCGCCCAGGGCGAGGTTCTTGCTCAGGCCGGTGGTGACCACGGTCCGTTCCGGGCATACGGCGGCGGGGCTGGTGAACGGCGCGTCCGGGTCGTGCACCAGGTCACGGTAGATCTCGTCCGAGATGATGATCAGGTCGTGCTCCCGCGCCACCGCGCCCAGCGCCCGCACCGCGGCGGCCGGCGCCAGCAGGCCGGTCGGGTTGTCGGGCAGCGTGACCACGACGGACCGGATCCGGCGCCCGTCCGCCCGGGCTGAGGTCACCGTCCGCGCGAGCTCTCCGGCATCCGGCACCCCCCCATTCCCCCGAACGAAATGGGCCTTCCGGCCCGCCAGGCTTGCCTGCGCCGCGTAGCTGACCCAGCTGGGACGGGTCAGCGCCACGTCACCGCCGATCGCGGCCATCAGGCTGTAGAGCAGGGCCTTGCTGCCCGGCCCGGCGACCACCGAGTCGGCCTCGGTGGGCAGGCTGCGCCGGGACCAGTAGCAGGCGGCCGCCTCGCGCAGTTCGGGATGGCCGGCCACCGGGCCGTACGCCGTGTATCCGGCCGCCCGGGCCAGGGCGGTGCGGAGCATCCGGTGCGCGGGCAGGCCCGCCTCGCCGAACGCCAGCGGCAGCACGGGCTCGCCGCGGCGGCGGCGGGCGTCCATCACCTCGTTGGCGGCCAGCGTGGCGGAGACCGGGACGGCGGGCGGCCCGTCACTCCCGAAGAGGCTGTCAGTTTCTGAGCGGGAAGGCAGGGGCGAGGGCACGACGGTAAGAGCCACGGGGGCTGATACTTCCTAGCTGCGGGATTGAATTGATGGGGCCTTGAACGGGAACGGGATAAGGCCCCGCGGACTGTGGCAATCCTGCCCACCTAGCCAGTTTGCCTGCGCCGAAACCATAAGTACAAGCGCTGATCTCTATGGCTGAGAGTAAGCTTTTCTTATGCTCGATCTGCACCGGCTCCGCCTGCTGCAGGAGTTCGCAGCCCGCGGCAGCATCGCCCGGACCGCCGCGGTGCTCGGCTACACCCCGTCCGCGGTCTCCCAGCAACTCGCCGCGCTCGAGCGCGAGGCGGGTACCGCGCTGCTCGACCGGTCCGCGCGGCGGGCCGAGCTGACCGACGCGGGCCGGCGGCTGGCCGTCCACGCCGAGCGCATCCTGGCCATGGTCGAGGAGGCCGAGACCGACCTGTCGGCCGAGGCGGAGGAGCCCGCCGGCCGGGTGGTGGCGACCGCGTTCCCGTCCGCGGCCGTGGCGTTCGCCCCGGCCCTGGCCCGCAGCCTGCGCGCGCACCCGAAGCTGACCCTGGTGCTGCGGCAGACGGGGGCCGGCGAAGGGCTGCGCCAGGTCCGGTCCGGCGAGGTCGACGTGGCGATCGTGGACGACTGGACGGCCCGGCTGGCCGAGGAGGTCGACGGGTCGATCCTGACCTGCTACCACCTGATCAGGGACCCGCTGGTACTGGTGCTGCCGCGCACCCACCCGGCCGCCACCGGGCCGGTGGACCTGCGCGCGCTGCGGCACGAACCCTGGCTGGCCGCGCCGGCCGGGGAGCCGTCCCGGCTGGCCGTGGACCGCCTGCTGGCCGCGGTCGGCGTGACGCCGCCGGTGCTGTCCGAGTTCGAGGGCATGGCCACGATCACCAGCCTGGCGTCCCGCGGCATCGGCATCGCCATCTTGCCGCGGCTGGCGGTCGCCGCCGCCGAGCGCCGGGTCACCGTCCGCGACCTGCCGCTCGGCCTGGACCTGGCCCGGGACGTGTACGCGGTGGCCCGCACCGCGAGTACCCGCCGTCCGTCGGTGGCGGTGATCGTGACCGCGCTGCGCGCCGCGGCCAAGACCATGCGCCTAAGCTAACCAAAGTGGATCTCACCCTGGACGGGGCGGCGCTGACCGCCCAGCTCGTGGACACCCCGTCGGTCTCCGGCGACGAGAAGCCGCTGACCGACGAGATCACCCAGGCGCTGTCGGCGCTGCCGCACCTGACCGTGCACCGGGACGGCAACGCGGTCGTGGCCCGGACCACGCTCGGCCGGCCGGAGCGGGTCATCCTGGCCGGGCACACCGACACCGTGCCGGTCGCGGGCAACCTGCCGTCCCGGCTCGACGGCCCCCGCCTGTACGGCTGCGGCACCACCGACATGAAATCGGGCGTGGCCGTGCAGCTGCGGCTGGCGGCCGGCCTGACCGAGCCGCGCCGGGACGTCACCTACGTCTTCTACGACTGCGAGGAGATCGCGGCCGACCGCAACGGGCTGCTGCGGCTGAGCCGCAACCGCCCGGACCTGCTGGCCGGCGACTTCGCGGTGCTGATGGAGCCGAGTTCCGGCGAGATCGAGGGCGGCTGCCAGGGCACGCTGCGGGCCGAGGTCGCGGTGGCGGGCCAGCGGGCGCACACCGCGCGCTCGTGGATGGGCCGCAACGCCATCCACGAGGCCGCCGCCGTCCTTGACGTGCTGCGGCAGTACACGCCCCGGCAGCCGGAGGTCGACGGGCTGCGCTACCACGAGGGCCTCAACGCGGTCGGCATCCGGGGAGGCGTCGCCGGGAACGTGGTCCCGGACGAAGCCGTGGTGACCGTCAACTTCAGGTTCGCGCCGGACCGGTCTCCAGAGCAAGCGGCCGGCTTCGTTCGGTCCGTATTCGACGGGTGGCCGGTGACGGTCCTCGACGTGGCCGACGGCGCCCGGCCTGGCCTCGGTCATCCGGCCGCGGCCGAGTTCGTCGCGGCCGTCGGCGGGACGCCGCGGGCCAAGCTCGGCTGGACCGACGTGGCCCGGTTCTCCGCGCTCGGCATCCCCGCGGTGAACTACGGGCCCGGCGTCTCCGAGATCGCGCACACACCCGGCGAGTACGTGGAGACGGCGAAGATCGCCGAGTGCGAGGCCCGCCTGCGGGCCTGGCTGCAGCCGGGCTAACCGGGCCCGGCTAAGCGGGCCGGCCCCTGGCCGAGCCGCATCCGCGTGATGTGCTCCATGCCGTCCTGGCTGACCCACTGGACCCTGACGATCTCGTTCGGGTGGTACTGGGTCGTGATGCTGGTCAGCGAGCCCGGGGTGGTGATCGGCTGGCCGTTGACCGCCGTGATCACGTCACCGGGCACCATCGTCGCCGCGCTGGCGGCCGTGTCGCACAGCACGCCGACGATGAGCGCGCCCGCGGCGATCGGCGCGAGCTTCTGCGGCACGACGGGCTGGGCGTTACCGGTCTGGCAGGCCGGGTTGCCGCTGCGGATGCCGCCGGCCTTGATCTCGTCCGCGGCCTGCTGCCGCGGGCTGTCGCTGGTGCTGGTGGCGACCTCCACGCCGAGGAAGCCGGGCACGCCGATGTAGACGGTCGCGCTGGGCTTGGCCGCCACGATCTGCCGGGCGATGGCCAGCGCGCTGTTGATGGGGATGGCGAAGCCGAGCGTGCCGCCGCCGGAGTGAGAGCCCGTTCCGGCGTCGCGGGAGCTGCCGGTGTTGGCCGCGGTGATCATGCCGATGACCTGGCCGGCGTTGTTCGCGAGGGCGCCGCCGGAGTCGCCCTGCTGGATCCGGGCGTTGGTCTGCAGCATGTGCTTGAGGTTCTCGGTGGTGTTGGAGCCCTCGTCGCTGGCCTGGATCGAGCGGTCCAGCGCGTTGATGATGCCCTGGGCCCGCTTGGCCCCGCCGCGGCCCTCGGCGTTGCCCAGCGCGAGCACCGGGGTGCCCAGGCTGACCTGCGAGGAGTTGCCGAAGTGTTCGACCGGCAGCCCGGCGGCGCCCACCAGCTGGAGCAGCGCCACGTCGTCGGCGGCGTCGTAGCCGAGCACCTTGGCCGAGTAGATCGCGGCGTCGGCGGCGCCCTGGATGACCAGGCTGGCCTGCACCTTGGTGGCCTGGTCGATCACGTGATTATTGGTCAGCACCAGGCCGCTGGCCGAGATGATCATCCCGGTGCCCTCGGCCGTCTCGCCGTTGTACTTGAGCGTCGCGGTGATGTCGACCAGGCCCGGCTCGACCTGCTTCGCCACCGTCTGCGGGTTGAGCGGGGCCGACGAGGCGCCGCTGCCGGACGCGTTGTCGTGCGGTACGGGGACGCCCCCCGTAGAGACTCCGGCGGAGGCGCCGGCCGCCGGGGTTCCCGGGCCCGCGTCGCGGTGGCGGCCCAGCGCGACGGTCGCCCCCGCGCCGATGCTCGCGGCCAGCGCGGCGACCACCACGTAAATCAGCATCCGGCCGCCCCGGTGGGAGCCACCGGGCCCGCCACCGGCCGGGCCGCCCGCGAGCTCGCCCTGGCCGGCATGCCAGCCGGGGCTCTCCTGGTTGCCGTACCCGGCCTGGTTCCCGTACCCCGCCTGGTTCCCGTAACCGGCCTGGTTGCCGCTGCCGTATCCCGGCTGGCTCGTGTAGCCGGCCGGGGTGCCGAAGGCGACGGTGTCCGGGTACTCGCTCGCCGGCCGGGGAGGCGGGGACGGGGCGGCCCATTGCGTCAGCGTCGCGTCGTCCTGCCCGCGGTCCCCGGCAGGCGAGGTCCGCGGGCTGGCGTACCCGGGCGGCTGCGCCCAGGCGCCTTCGCCATCGCTCTCGTTCTCTCGCATCTTCCTCGCCCTCGACCAGACCAGACCAGGTTACGTCGCGGCCGGTCCTGCCCGGCCGTTAAGTCCTCCAGCGACAGCTACTTCCTAGTTAGCCAGGTAAAGCTGTGTAACTGCTGAAATTTACATTGTGACGGCATCGTTCCAGGTCAGCCCGGCTCCGGTCACCCGGCCGGGCCGGCCGTCAGGGTGACTATCGCAGTATGCGGGCTGCCGTCCGGGCCGGTCCAGGCCAGCGGGACCATGCTGCCCGGGTGGTAACGACGCAGCAGGCCGGTGAGCGAACCGGGGGAGGTGACGTTACGCCCGCCGAATGACGTGATGACATCCCCGGCGGAGATCCCGGCCTGGTCGGCCACCGTCCCGCAGAGCACCCCGCCGACCAGCGCGCCCGACCGGACCGGCGCGACCTCGCCCGGCGCGACCGAGAGGTTCGCGGTGGTGCAGGCGCCGCCGTTGCCGCTGCCGTTGCCGCTCACCGCGCCGGCCTGCCGCAACTCCTGGCCGTCCTGCTCGCCGGGGCTCGAACTCGTGCTGTCCGGCAGGAGCACGCCGAGGAACGCGGGCAGGCCGATGTGCACCTTGCCGCCCGGCGCGGAGCCCCGCCCGGCCGCGATCTGCCGGGCGACGGGCAGCGCCTGGTTGATGGGGATGGCGTAGCCGGAGTACACCGTGCTTCCGCCGGCCGCCGTGTCGATCCCGATCACCCGGCCCGCGGCGTCGGCCAGCGGACCGCCGGAATCGCCCGGCCTGATGTCGGCGCTGGTCTGCAGCACGCCGAACAGCGTCTCGTGCAGGCCCGAGCTCTGGTCGCTGGCCACGATGGTGCGGCCGAGGCTGCTGATCACCCCGGGCGCGACGGTGGGCGAGCCGCCCTGCCCGGCCTCGTTGCCGATGGCGAGGACGGGCGTGCCCACCGCGGCCAGCGAGGAGTCGCCGGTCCTGACCGCCCGCAGGCCCGTCGCCCCCCGCACCTGGAGCAGGGCGATGTCGTCGGCCGCGTCGTAGCCCAGCACCCGGGCCGGATAGCTCCGGCCCGACGTCACCAGCGTCACCGTGACGCTCGTCGCCTGGTCGATGACATGGTTGTTGGTCAGTATCAGGCCGGCCGCGGCGTTGATGACGAAGCCGGTGCCCTTCGCCGTCTCCTGCCGGTACTGCAGGTTCGCGGTCACGTCCACGATGCCCGGCACCACCTGCCGGTACACGGCCTGGACGTTCATCGTCGGCCGGGCGGCGGCGTCCCGCGGCGTCCCGGCCGGGCCGGGCCCGGGCGCCATGACGTGCTGCGTCACCACGGTGGCGCCGACGCCCGCGGCGGCCGACAGCGCCGCCACCGTCAGGTGGACCAGGAGCCGCCGCGCCCAGCGTCTTCCCCGCCACCTGGCTGAGGGCCCAGCCGGGGGAAACGTCCTTCCCCCGCCCCCGCTGTCGTCCTCGTGCATTCCACTGCCCTTTTGCCCGAAATCGACCCTCGCCAGTAGGTTTCCCGCCTAGCGGGTAGATCAAGCGTCATCGGCCGGAGCAAAAACCCTGACTTCCCGGAAGAGCACTGACGTCACTTAAGCAACGCGATCCCGTTGTGTTACGGCGAGTTCCAGATTCCTGGAGGATCGTCGCGGGAGAGGTGCACATGCGTAATGTCGTGATACTCTGCGCCTGAGACACGATATGACGTGAGTATCGTGCTCGTTCGTACTGTGCCAGGGGCTTTGAAGGGCAAGGGGATTCGGATGTCCACGTCGACTCAGACTGACCAGGACCTCTCCCGCCGCGAGGAGATGACGGTCTCGAGCGCGGCCATGTCGGCCGCCCCGTGGGGTGCCGCCACGGTGGCCGGCGGGGTGGTCGCCGTGGGCGACCTGGGCCTGCACCTCATCGGGAGCGGGTTCGGCCTCAGCGCCGTGAGCGGCTCGGTGGCCATGGGCGCGGTCGCCTTCTTCGTAGTCGCCGCGGCCGGCGCGCTGTGGCGGGCCCGGCCGAGCCGGGCCATCCGGTGGGCCAGGAGCAATCCGTGGCGCTTCGCGGTGCTGCCCGCCGTCGCGGCCGCCGCCGTCGCACTGGTGATCTCCGTGCTCACCGGCGGCGGCATCATCGACCCGGTGCTGAGCGGGCTGTGGCACGGTGCCCTCACGTTCGGCCTGACCGGCGCGGTCGGCGCCGTCAGCAAGTCGAGGAAGCAGCAGGCCTGAGGTCCGGCCGCGGCTAGCCGCCCGCCCGCG
>JAICWX010000602.1 GCA_025934635.1 Streptosporangiaceae bacterium
AAGGTGCACATGTACGGCAAGCCGGTCCGCCCCGGCCGCAAGATCGGCCACGTCACCGCGATCGGCGACGACCCGGCCGAGCTGGGCGACCGGGCCCGCCGCGCCGCCAGCTACCTGCGCTGGGGCAAGGAGGACGGCTCTTGAGTGACCCGCAGAACCCGCTCGTCGGCGTCGTGATGGGCAGCGACTCGGACTGGCCGGTGATGATGGCCGCGGCCGAGGTCCTGGACGAGTTCGGGGTCGGCTACGAGGCCGACGTGGTGTCCGCCCACCGGATGCCGCACGAGATGATCGAGTACGGCGCGTCGGCCGAGCGCCGCGGCCTGCGGGTGATCATCGCGGGCGCCGGCGGCGCCGCCCACCTTCCCGGCATGCTCGCGTCGGTCACCCCGCTGCCGGTCATCGGCGTGCCCGTCCCGCTGGCCAACCTGAGCGGGCTCGACTCGCTGCTGTCCATCGTCCAGATGCCGGCCGGCATCCCGGTCGCGACCGTCGCGGTCGGCGGCGCCCGCAACGCCGGCCTGCTCGCCGTCCGCATCCTCGGTGCGGCCGGGAGCCCGGACGGGGCTGAGCTGCGCGCCAAGCTGACCGCCTTCGCCGCCTCCCTGGCCGATCAGGCCCGCGCCAAGGGGGCCGCCCTGCGCGCCCGCCGCCCGTAGCTTCCGGCCGAACGAGTGATGTCTTACGCCCAGATAACCCCGCCTGCCCCGGGATAAGCCAAACCGGCGGCGGGTACGTTCCCGGCAACGACCACGTGGGATCTGGCCCCGGGGGTGCGAGGAGGCGCGCGTGAGCATCGGCGCGACGCTGGCCGCGGCCCGCCGCCGGGCCGGGCTGACCGTGCACGACGTCAGCGAGAGCACCCGGGTCACCGAGCCCATCATCGTTGGCATCGAGCACGACGACTACGCCGAGTGCGGCGGAGACTTCTACGCGCGGGGGCATATCCGCGCCATCGCCCGCGCCGTGGGGGAGGACCCGGAGCCGCTGATCGAGGAGTTCGACTCGACCTGGCGATCCGCCAAGGAGATCTCGGCCGCGGAGGCCTTCTCACCGGCCATGCCGCTGCGGACCCGGGAGCGGCGGCGGGTGCGCGGCACGGCCATCCTGGGCGTGCTGGTGCTGGCCGTGCTGGCCTTCGCCGGCTACAAGTTCGCCGCCGGCGTGGGCCACGCGCATCCCGCGGCCGCCGCCAGCCTGCACCCCTCGCAGGCCGGGCCGGGCAGCCCGGGGAAGGCCAACGCCGTCCAGTCGTCCCCGGTCGTCACCTCGTCCCCGTCCGCTTCGCCGTCCGCCGTGGCCACCTCGTCCCCGTCGGCGTCGCCCCCGGCGACCCCGGTCACGGTCCAGCTGCTGACTCCGGCCCGGGTGACGGCCTTCGGCCCGTCCGGGCCCGGCAGCGGCGATAACCCCCAGCTCGCGGCCCAGGCGATCGCCGGGAACCGGTCCGCGCCCTGGTACAGCCAGTGGTACGCGACCCCGCGGTTCGCCAGCCTGAAGACCGGGACGGGCCTGCTGGTCGACATGGGCCGCACCGTCACCGTCGCCGCGGTGCGGGTGTGGCTGACCGCCCCCTCCGGCGCCAGCCTGCAGCTGCGAGCCGGGGCCAGGCCGGTTCCCAGCTGGCTGCCCCCGGTGGCGAGCGCCGCGAACACGGGCGGCCTCGTGCGGTTCCAGCCCGGCGCCCCGGTGCACGTCCGCTACCTGCTCATCTGGTTCACCACGCTGCCCGCCGACAACGCCGGCCACTACCAGGCCAGCGTCTACCGGATCACCGTCAGGGGCCGGCCCTGACCAGCCGCCCGCTGTTAGCTGGGCCGGGGCGATCTACCATCGAGTCATGAGCGATGATTTCCCGGCGTTCGCCCTGTCCGAGGAGCACGACGCGCTCCGCGAGGCGGTCCGCGCCCTGGCCGACGACAAGATCGCGCCGCGCGCGGCCGAGGTCGACCGCACCTCCGAGTTCCCCTGGGACGTGTACGAGGCGCTGGTCAAGGCGGACTTCCAGGCGGTCCACATCCCCGAGGCCTACGGCGGGGCCGGGGCCGACGCGATCGCCACCGCGATCGTCATCGAGGAGGTCGCCCGCGCCTGCGCCTCGTCCTCGCTCATCCCGGCGGTGAACAAGCTCGGCACGGTGCCGCTCCTGCTCGGCGCGTCCGAGGAGGTCAAGGCCAGGTACCTGGCGCCGGTGGCGCGGGGCGAGGCGATGTTCTCCTACGCGCTGTCCGAGCCGGAGGCGGGCTCCGACGCGGCGGCCATGAAGACCAAGGCGGTCCGCACCGGTGACGGCTACGTGCTGAACGGCGTCAAGCGCTGGATCACCAACGCCGGCGTGTCCAAGTACTACACGGTGATGGCGGTCACCGACCCGGCGGCGGGCGCCGGCGGCATCTCCGCGTTCGTGCTGGAGGACGGCGACCCGGGCTTCACGTTCGGCGCGCCCGAGCACAAGCTCGGCATCAAGGGCTCGCCCACCCGGGAGCTCTACTTCGACAACTGCGCCATCCCGGCCGGCCGCCTGATCGGCGCCGAGGGCGAGGGCTTCCGGATCGCGCTGCGCACCCTGGACCACACCCGGATCACGATCGCGGCGCAGGCCCTGGGCATCGCGCAGGGCGCGCTGGACTACGCCCTCGGCTACGTCAAGGAGCGCAAGCAGTTCGGCCGCTCGGTGGCCGACTTCCAGGGCCTGCAGTTCATGATCGCCGACATGGCCATGAAGCTGGAGGCGGCCCGCCAGCTCACCTACGCGGCCGCGGCCAAGTCCGAACGTGCCATGGCCGGCGAGAAGGTCGCCGACCTGACGTTCTTCTCCTCGGCCTGCAAGTGCCTGGCCTCCGACGTCGCCATGTCTGTCACCACCGACGCGGTCCAGCTCCTGGGCGGCTACGGCTACGTCAACGACTACCCGGTCGAGCGGATGATGCGCGACGCCAAGATCACCCAGATCTACGAGGGCACCAACCAGATCCAGCGCATGGTCATGGC
>JAICWX010000034.1 GCA_025934635.1 Streptosporangiaceae bacterium
CTGCACCGGGATCGAGGTGACCCTGCACGCGGACGGCTCGGCCGAGGTCAGGGACAACGGCCGCGGTATCCCGGTCGACGTGGAGCGCAAGACCAGGCTCAGCGGTGTGGAACTGGTGATGACCAGGCTGCACGCGGGCGGCAAGTTCGGCGGCGGCTCGTATACCGCGTCCGGCGGCCTGCACGGCGTCGGCGCCTCGGTCGTCAACGCGCTGGCCGCGCGGCTTGACGTCGAGGTGGACCGGGAGGGGCACACCTGGGCGGCCAGCTTCCGCCGCGGCGTCACCGGCGAGTTCGCCGGGCCGGGTCCGGCCGCCGACTTCAGCCGGAAGTCCGGGCTGCGCCAGCTCAGCAAGGTCACCCGGCGGGCGACCGGGACCAGGATCAGGTTCTGGCCGGACCGGCAGGTGTTCACCAAGGACGCCAGGTTCAGCTTCGAGGCTCTCACCGAGCGAGCCCGGCAGACCGCCTATCTGGTGCCGGGCCTGACCATCAGCATCCGCGAGGAGCCCGCCCCGCGCCCAGCAGGGGACGACACCCAGGACCAGACCGAGGCGCCGAAGGTCAAGCAGGAAGCGTTCCGCTTCGACGGCGGCATCAGCGAGTTCTGCGCCCACCTCGGCTCCGGCGAGCCGGTCACCGAGGTCCTCAGGCTGACCGGCTCCGGCAGCTTCACCGAGACGATCCCGGTGCTCGACGACCGCGGCCACATGACGCCGACCGATGTCGAGCGCGAGATGCAGGTGGACGTGGCGCTGCAGTGGGCCACCGGCTATGACTCCGTGCTCCGCTCGTTCGTGAACGTCATCGCCACCCCGCACGGCGGCACCCACGTCACCGGCTTCGAGCGGGCCCTGACGAGCACGCTCAACGAGCAGCTCAAGGCGGCCCGGCTGCTGAAGGGCGACGACAAGGTCACCAAGGAGGATGCGCTCGAGGGCCTGGTCGCGGTGGTCTCCGTCCGGCTGCCCGAGCCGCAGTTCGAGGGGCAGACCAAGGAGGTGCTCGGCACCCCGGCCGCCGCCAAGATCGTGCAGCAGGTGGTGAGCACGCAGCTCGGCAGCTACCTGGAGAGCCCGCCGCGGGGCGCCAAGCAGCAGGCCCGGGCGGTGCTCGAGAAGGTCATCTCGGCGGCCAAGGCGCGCATCGCGGCCCGCGAGCACCGCGACAACCAGCGGCGCAAGTCGGCGCTGGCCAGCTCGTCGCTGCCGGCCAAGCTGGTCGACTGCCGGTCGGCCGACGACCGCAGCGAGCTGTTCATCGTCGAGGGTGATTCCGCGCTCGGCACCGCCAAGCTGGCCCGGGACTCGGAGTTCCAGGCGCTGCTGCCGATCCGCGGCAAGATCCTCAACGTGCAGAAGGCCTCGCTGGCGGACATGCTCAAGAACGCCGAGTGCGCCGCGATCATCCAGGTGATCGGGGCGGGCTCGGGCAGCTCGTTCGACCTGGACTCGGCCCGGTACCAGCGGGTGATCCTGATGAGCGACGCCGACGTCGACGGCGCGCACATCCGCACCCTGCTGCTGACGCTGTTCCACCGGTACCTGCGGCCGCTGCTGGACGCGGGCCGGATCTTCGCCGCGGTCCCGCCGCTGCACCGGATCGAGCTGGCGAACGTGCGCAAGGGCCAGGACAAGTACCGCTACACCTACTCCGACGCGGAGCTGAACCGGACGCTGCTCGAGCTCGAGCGGCGCGGCCAGCGGTGGAAGGAGCCCGTCCAGCGGTACAAGGGCCTCGGTGAGATGGATGCCTCCCAGCTCGCCGAGACGACCATGGACCCCCGGCACCGCACCCTGCGCCGGATCAGGATCGAGGACGCGTCCGCCGCCACCGACGTGTTCAGCCTGCTGATGGGCAGCGAGGTCGCCCCGCGGCGCGACTTCATCGTGACCGGCGCCGCCGAACTCGATCCCTCGCGCATCGATATCTGAGGGCCAACATCCGAGGAACCACCGTTGAACACGGTGAGTGCTGATAGCATCACTTTTCGTGAATAAAGCGATACTCGTTGCGCAGTTCCTGCGGACCCGGGCATGGTGGCGGTTGGACAGCGCGGGCGCCAGCGCGCTGCGGGTGGCGCGCAGCGTCGTCTCCCTCCTGGATGCGGCTGCCTACCTGTCTGGCCTGCCCGAGGACGACCCCGACCTGCTGGCCCTGGAGGCCATGGGATGCTTCGGCGGCGGCGTCTTCGACCCCGGGCCCGAGGGCGCGAACATCGTCCGGGGATGGCAGCTCGCCGACGAGTGGTCGGCCGGTCCCCGCGAGCTGCTGGCCGAGCTCGTCCGGGCCGCCCACGGCAACCCCGGCCCGCCCGCGGTCAGCGTCCCCCGGCAGGCCCGCGCCCTCGAGACCGCGCAGTTTCCCTCCGGCCGCCACTAACCCGCCCGGACCACCGAGCGGCCCGGCCCGGAGCACTCCGCGCCGCGCTAACCCACCCGGACCGAGCCGCCGAGAATGGCCAGCGGCCCGGTGAGCCCGACCCCCGAGCCGTCCCGCTTCCCGACCGGGTCGGACAGCGCGACCGGCGCGCCCGCCTCGGTCGCGCCCGCCGCCGGGCCGGGCCCGGCCCACGCCAGGACCAGCTGGTCCTCGCCCCGGAGGAACCGCTGGCAGCGGACGCCGCCGGTAGCCCGGCCCTTGCCGGGGAACTCGTGCAGCGGCGTCACCTTCACGCTCTGGGCCGCCGTACCGGGCAAGGCAGAAGCACTGCCCGCCACGGTGACCACCACGGCGGGGGAGTAGGTGCCCGGAGCCCCGGCCGGCGTCCCCGACGCCGACGAGGCGTCCACCGCCCCGAACCAGACCACGGACGCACCGGCCGACAGCCGGACCCCGGCCATGCCGCCCGCCGCCCGGCCCTGCGGCCGGACCACCGAGGCGGCGAACCGCAGCAGCTGCGCGTCGGAGGTGATGAACACCAGCTCGTCCGACTCCGCGGCCAGCTGCACGGCCCCCACGACCCGGTCCCCGTCCTTCAGCGTGATCAGCTCGAACTCGTCCCGGTTCTGCGGGTACTCCGGCAGCACCCGCTTGACCACGCCCTCCGCGGTCCCCACAGCCACACCAGCCCCAGGCTCATCCACCGAAGCCAGGCCGACCACGGTCTCCCCCGAAGCAAAAGACCCGAACTCGCTCACCGGCGTCCCCCCGGCCAGCGACACCGCGCTCGCTCCCGGCGGGAGGGCAGGCAGCTCCAGCACGTCCAGCTTGACCAGCCGTCCGGCCGACGTCACCAGCCCCACGGTCCCGCGGGCGGTGGCGCGCACCGCCGCCACCACGACGTCATGAGGGGCACGGGAAGCGTCCGAAGAAGGCGGAACCAGCACCCGTTCGGCCGAAGCACCCGAAGCACCCGAGCCATCGGAAGCACCTGAAGAACGAGAAGAATCCGGAGCACCCGGATCAACAGCCACCCGCGCGACCAGCCCGGTCGCCGACATCAGCACCACGCACGGGTCGTCGGCCACCTCGAGCGGCACCGCCGCCACCGTGGCCGCGGCCGAGCCGCCCTCCAGCAGCACCGTCCGCCGCGGAGTGCCGAACTTCTTCGCCACCTCCGCCAGCTCCCCGCTCACCAGCTCGCGCAGCTTGGCGTCGGATTCCAGGATGGAAGTCAGCTCAGCGATGTCGGCCCGCAGCTCCTCCTGCTCCCGCTCCAGCTCCAGCCGGTCGTAGCGGGTCAGCCGGCGCAGCGGCGTGTCCAGGATGTACTGCGCCTGGATCTCGGACAGCTCGAACACCGCCATCAGGCGCGCCCGCGCCGCCGCCGTGTCGTCCGAGGACCGGATGACCGCGATGACCTCGTCGATGTTGAGCAGCGCGATGACCAGGCCCTCGACCAGGTGCAGCCGCTCGGCCCGCTTGCGCCGCCGGTACTCGGTCCGCCGCCGGACCACCTCGAGCCGGTGCCCGACGAAGATCTCCAGCAGCTCGCGGAGCCCCAGCACCCGGGGCTGGCCGTCGACCAGGGCGACGTTGTTGATGCCGAACGTCTCTTCCATCGGCGTCAGCCGGTACAGCTCCGCCAGCACCGCCTCGGGGTTGTAGCCGCTGCGCACCTCGATCACCAGGTGCAGGCCGCGCCTGCGGTCGGTGAGGTCCTTCAGGTCGGAGATGCCGTTCAGCTTCTTGGCCTGGACCAGGTCCTTGATCCTGGTCATGACCTTCTCCGGGCCGATGCCGTAGGGCAGCTCGGTGACCACGATGCCGGACCGCCGCGGGGTCAGCTGCTCGATGGACGTGGTGGCCCGGGTGCGGAAGATGCCGCGCCCGGTCTCGTAAGCCTCCCTGACCCCCTCGAGCCCCACGATCCGGCCCCCGGTGGGGAGGTCGGGCCCAGGCACGTAACGCATCAGGACATCCAAAGAGGCATCCGGATGCTTGAGAAGATGCCGCACCGCCGCCACGACCTCGCCCAGGTTGTGCGGCGCCATGTTGGTGGCCATCCCCACCGCGATCCCGGCCGTGCCGTTGACCAGCAGGTTGGGGATGCCGGCGGGCAGCACGTCGGGCTGGGTCTCGCTGCCGTCGTAGTTCGGGATGAAGTCGACGGTGTCCTCGTCGATGGAGGCGACCATCTCCATCGCCGCCGCGGTCAGCCGGGCCTCGGTGTACCGCATGGCGGCGGGGGAGTCGTCGCCGCCCATGCTGCCGAAGTTGCCGTGCCCGTCCACCAGCGGCAGCCGCATCGACCACGGCTGCGCCATCCGGGCCAGCGCGTCGTAGATGGCCGAGTCGCCGTGCGGGTGCAGCCGGCCCATGACCTCGCCCACCACCCGGGCGCACTTGACGTGGGCACGGTCGGGCCGCAGGCCCATCTCGTTCATCTGGTAGAGAATCCGGCGCTGGACCGGCTTCATGCCGTCCCGCGCGTCGGGCAGCGCCCGGGAGTAGATGACGCTGTAGGCGTACTCGAGATAGCTGCCGCGCATCTCCTCGGCCACGTCGATATCGACGATGTTTTCTTCGAAATCCTCGGGGGGCGCGGTGGAACCGCCTCGTCGTCCTGCCATACCGAACATTCTGCCGTGCCCCCGGCACCGCCGTGCGCTACGACGCGGAACGCGTACCCTTGTCCGGCATGGGCGACTACCTCAGCGAGCTCTTCTCCCTCGACGGCCGGACCGCCATGGTGACCGGCGGCAGCTCGGGCATCGGCCTGGGCATGGCCCGCGCCCTGGCCCTGGCCGGGGCGCGAACCGTCATCCTCGCGCGGGACCCGGAACGGCTCACCGAGGCGGCGACCGCCATCGAGGCGGACGGCGGCGAGGCCGCCTGGTTCAGCGCTGACCTGGCCGACCGGGCCGCGCTCGCGGACGCCGCCGAGGAGATCACCGAAGCCCACGGCGAGCCCGACATCCTGGTCAACTGCGCGGGGATCAACCTGCGCCCGCCGATGGGCGAGCTGACCGAAGCCGACTGGGACCTGACCCTGGCGGTGAACCTGACCGCGCCGTTCCTGCTCGGCCAGCGGTTCGGCCCGGCCATGGCGGCCCGCGGCTGGGGCCGGATCATCAACGTGACCTCGCAGCAGGCCGGCCGGGCCTTCTCCAACAGCGGCGGCTACGGGGCGTCCAAGGGCGGCCTGGCCTCGCTGACCCGCTCGCAGTCCGAGGCCTGGGCGGGCGCCGGGGTCTGCTGCAATAACGTCTGCCCCGGGTTCGTCCCGACCCGGCTCAACACGCGCGTGGCGAACGACCCGGTGCTGTCGGCCGCGCTGGCGGACCGGACCATGGTGGGCCGCAACGGCGACCCCGCGGACTTCGCCGGGGTGACGGTGTTCCTGGCCTCCCGGGCCAGCGACTACGTCACCGGCCACACGATCTACGCGGACGGCGGCTTCTCTGCTACCTAAGCACGGGGCCACTTAGAGGACGGGCCGCGCGCCGATCAGCCCGAGCGCGTGCGCGGCCAGGCGGCAGCCGCTGGCCAGCGCCTCGCCCGGCGGCTTCTTGTCCAGCCAGGCCGGGATGAAGCCGGCGATGAAGGCGTCCCCGGCCCCGGTGCCGTCGGTCACCCGGTCCACCGGCGGCGCGGGCACCCGCACCGGCGGCCGCCCGTTGGCGTAGAACAGCGAGCCCTCGGCGCCGAGCTTGACCGCGACGTGCGGGTACCAGGCGGTCAGCACCCGGGCCGCCTGCTCCGGGTCGTCCCGGCCGGTCAGCACCTTGGCCTGGGCCGCGTTGACGAACAGCAGCACCGCCCCGGAGGACAGCTCCAGGAACGGCTCGGCCCCGGCCCGCTCCAGCGGGGCGGCGGAGGCCGCGTCCACCGACGCGGTCATGTTGGTCCGGCGGGCGTAGTCGATCGCGGCCAGGCCGGCCGCCCGCGCCCCCTCGGACAGCAGCGTGTACCCGGAGACGTGCAAGTGGGCGCCGGGGACGAACAGGTCATGCGGCAAGTCGTCGGGCGACAGCGCCGCGTTCGCGCCCGGGTCCGACAGCATGGTCCGCTCGCCCTTGTGGGTGACCATCACCACGCAGGTGCCGGTGGGCCGCTCGGGGTCCATCACCAGCCGGGCGTCCACGCCGTAGCCCATCAGCTCCATGTCGCGGTTCCGCCCGGCGATGTCCGCGCCGCGCCGTCCCACGAACGCCACGTCGCCGCCGTCAGCCGCCATCCAGGCCGCGATGTTGGCCCCGGATCCGCCGCCGTGCATGGTCACCGCGGCCGGCGTGTCGCTGCCACGGGCGAGCGGCAGCGTCGCGTGGGCGACCGCGTCGGTCATCAGGTCGCCAATGACTACCACGCGCGCCATTCTCGTCATCACCTCATCGCCCGGCCGCAGGTCCCTCTACGGTAGCGGCCGGCGGGCTGCGCTGGCCAGCGGCCCAGCAGACAACGCGGCCGGATGCTCGCGTAACACGCAACCGGCGCCAAGATTGTCACCGGACTGTTATCCGATTCCGGCCAAATTCGCGTTCTGGTCGTTATCCATCCCGCGCCGTCACCCGCCGTCACCCGTCCAGCGCCTTCATCCGTCCAGGGGGAGCACCCGGCCGGCCACGACGAGCTCGGCCTCCTCGGATTCGGCGGCCAGCGTCCGGTTCAGCCGGCCGAGCTCGTCCCGGAACAGCCGCCCGGCGGGGGTGGCGGGCACCACGCCGAGCCCGGTCTCGTCGCTCACCGCGACCACGCAGGCACGCGTCTGCCGCCAGGCCCCGGCCAGCTCCCCGGTCCGGGCCGCCAGCGCGGCCCGGGCCGCCTCGCCGCCGTCCCACGCGCCGCACTCGTCCATGACCGCGGCCAGCCAGGTGCCGATCCCGTCGATCAGCACCGCGCCGCGCGCGGTCCGCAGCATCCCGGCCAGGTCGGTGGTCTCCGCCGTCCGCCACCAGGCCGGCCGCCGCGCCCGGTGCGCCGCCACCCGCGCCGCCCATTCCGGGTCGCCTGCCCCGTCCGGCCCGGTGGCCACATAGGTCACCGCAGGCTCGCCGGCCAGCCGCAGCTCGGCCCGCTCCGACTTGCCCGAGCGGGCCCCGCCCAGCACCAGCACCCGCCGCGTCCCCCGCCCAAGATCAAGATCCCTGGGCACCGAACGGGGCTGGCTCACCACATCGCCCTCACCCGCCAGCCGCACCCGCCAGAAGCCGCAGCGCCGTGCCAGTTCCCGTTCCGATGACACGCGATGGTCAGCGAACGCCACCAGCGTGGCCGTATCCGCCGTCACCAGCCCGCGCGCCCGCAGCCAGCCCAGCTGGCCCGGATCACCCAGCAGATCCAGGAACGCCACGTCATAAGGCACCGCATCCTCGGGTGGCTCCGGCACCGCCCCCGGCCCCCCCGGATACAGCAGCCGCTCCCCATCCGGCCCCGTAACCTCCCACCCCCCGGCCCCGCCAGCCACCCGGTCCGCCACCCGCACCACCCGGTACCCCGCATCGTCCCCGCCCCCGCGGCCGTCCCCGGCATCCTCGGCCCCTAGCCGCACACATCCGTCGACGACGACGGCCGACTGCTCGCGTTGGTTCCCGGCCGCGGTCTGGCGCAGGCAGGAGGCGCACCGGCAGCCCGGCTCGGGCCAGCCCGAACTCCCGCCGGACCCCTCGACCAGGACGTGCATCAGCCGAGGAAGGACAACCGGACCTGGCGATCCGGGTTGTCCACGTTCAGGTCGACCAGGGCGATGGACTGCCAGGTGCCGAGGGCCAGCCGGCCGCCGATCACCGGGACCGTCGCGTACGGCGGTATCAGGGCCGGCAGGACGTGCGACCGGCCGTGGCCGCGGGACCCGTGCGCGTGCCGCCAGCGCTCGTCGGCCGGCAGCAGGCCGGCCAGGGCGGCCAGGAGGTCGTCGTCGCTGCGCGCGCCGAGCTCGATCAGCGCGATGCCCGCGGTCGCGTGCGGCACGAAGACGTGCAGCAGGCCGTCGCCGCCGCCGGACGCGCCGGCGGCGAACTCCGCGCACGCGCTAGTGATGTCCCTGATCGTCTCGCGGCCCCCGGTCCGGACTTCGATGATCTCCGTTTGCATGCACCGGATCATAGGGTGCGGGCCTCCGGCCACGTCCGGCCGAGCCGGTGACCAGCCTGATCCTGGCGCACCGGCCGTAAGGTAAGGATCAGGTGTCTTCAGGAAAGGGAGGTGGGACATGGCAGAGGTCTCCCCGCCGGACGGGGCGCGGCTGCGGCTGGCCCGGCAGGCCCGCGGCTTGTCCCAGCAGCAACTGGCCGGCGTAGCCGGCGTCACCCGGCAGGCGGTGTCCGCCGTCGAGTCCGGCCACTCCGATCCCTCGCTGCGGGTCGCCCTCGGCCTGGCCCGGGCGCTCGGCGTGACGGTCGAGGACCTGTTCGGACCGGGCGACCTCGGCGATCCGGTGCTGGCCCAGCCGGTGGCGGCGACCGGCGGTCCCGGTTCCCGGGTCGCGCTGGCCACCGTGGGCGACCGGTTCGTGGCGCTGCCGCTGCACGCCGACACGGCCGCCCGGCTCGGTTTCGGTCCGGCCGGCGGCCTGGTCGCCAGCCCGTCACCGGCCACCGGGGGACAGGTGCCGGTGCGGCCGATCGGGCCGCCCCGGCCCACGGTCGTGGTGGCCGGCTGCGACCCGGCGCTGCCGCTGCTCGAGACGCCGCTCGGACTGCTCGACCCGCCGCTGGCGTTCACCTGGTGGCCGTGCGGCAGCGGCGAGGCCCGGCGGCTGGCCGCCGCCGGGCTGGTGCACGCCGCCGGGGTGCACCATGTCGACCTGGAAAACGGGGCCAGCCTGGACAGCGGTCCCGCCGCCATCCCCGGCGGCGCCGAGGTAGTCGGGTTCGCCTCCTGGCGCGAGGGCCTGGTGGTCCGGCCGGGCACCCCGGTCCGCGGCCTCGACGACGTCGCCCGGCAGGGACTGCGGCTGGTCAACCGGGAGCCGGGCGCGCAGGCGCGCGCGCTGCTCGACCGGGAGCGGCGGCGGCTGCGCCTGGACCCGGCCGAGCTGCCCGGCTACGACACCCGGGCCGCCGGTCACCTGCAGGTGGCGGCGGCCATCGCCGGCGGGCTCGCCGACGCCGGGGTGTCGAGCGAGCCGGCCGCGCTGGCGTACGGCCTGGACTTCATCCCGCTGGCCCAGGAGCGCTTCGACCTGCTGCTGCCGGCCAAGCACGCCGCGTCCCGCGAGGTCCAGGGCCTGCTGAAGGTACTGACCTCGCCGTGGCTGCTGGCCGAGCTGGCCAGCCTGCCCGGCTACGACGCCGCCTGCTGCGGCGAGCGTGCCTGAGGCTCAGCGTCCCCCGCTCAGTGACCGAAGACCGGGATCATCACGGCCCGGGCGATGGTGTGGAAGCGCAGGTTGAAGCCGGCCACGGCGGGCGAGATCTCGTCGTTGACGTCCAGCGATTCCACGTCGAGCGCGTGCACCGCGAACACGTAACGGTGCGGCTCGTCCCCGGCGGGCGGGGCCGCGCCGCCGAAGTCCTTGGCGCCGTAGTCGTTGCGGATGTGGAACGCCCCCTTGGGCAGGCCCGAGCCGTCGGTCCCGGCCGCGCCCGTCTCCAGCTCGGTCACCGAGGCGGGAATGCCGAGCACGATCCAGTGCCAGAACCCCGAACCGGTCGGCGCGTCCGGGTCGTAGCAGGTGACCGCGAAGCTCTTGGTCTCCGCCGGGAACCCCGACCAGCGCAGTGACGGGGAGATGTTGCCCCCGGTCTCGCCGAACCCGTCGAAGACCTGGTTTCCCCCCATCATCTCGCCGTCGGCCACGTCGTCGCTGCTCAGCTCGAACGACGGGACGGGCGGCAGGAAATCGTAGGGGAGCGGCGGGCGGCTGGTCATGGCGTAACCTCCTCGGCGAGGCGGGCAGGGTTCTTTGATACGACTAGTGACACGTTATCGGCATGACGCCGCCTGACTTCTCTTACGGTGGTGAACGTGAGGCAGCAGCGGGGGCGTGCGATCTCCGGGCAGGCACGGCGCATACCCGCCCGGAAGCGGCGCGTACGCGTCCGGAAGAGACGCGTACCCGTCCGGAAGCGGCTGAGCCGCGGCCGGCTCGGCCGCCTCCGGCTCGGCACCGCGGGCCGCTCGCCGCGGCTGCGGCGCTGGGTGCTGGCCGCGGCCCTGATCGGCGTGGTCCTGGTGCCCTACCCGAGCACGGGCGCGACCGGCGCGCCGCCCGCGGCCTCCTGCCGGGCCGCCTGCCGGCCCGGAGCCGTGCCGAGCATGGTCAGGTGGACGGCCCCGCTGCCGGGGGCGTGGGTGGCGGCCCCCGGGATGACCGGCACGGTGCCGTCCTCCGGGCTGGCCTACGCCGCGGTCGGCGGCGGTGTCGCCGCGGTCGGCGCCGGCCTGACCATATCCGCCTACTCGGCCGCGACCGGCGCCGCCGAGTGGCAGGACACGCTGACCGGCTTCCCGGCCGGCGCCGCCATCGTGTCCGTGCGTGCCTGGCCGGGCGAGGTGACCGCGGGCGTCTCCTACCGGCCCCCGGGACACCCGGCGCAGCGCACCGAGGTGGTCATCTCCACCGCCGGCGGCCCGCGGGCAGGCCCGGCGGCCGGGACCGTGACCGGCCGGTACCCGGCGGGGACGTTCGGCGGAGCGGCGGCCGGCCGCCAGCAGTACACCGTCATCGTCGGGGCCACCGCGGTCACCAGCTACGACAACGCGACGGGGCACGTGCGCTGGCAGCGGCCCGCCGGCCCGGTGGCGCAGGCGTGGCGTACCGACGGCAACTGGCTCTACATGACCGAATCAGCAGGCGGGTTCGTGGATTCGGCCCCGGTCACCGCGCTACGCCGGATCGACCTGGCCACCGGAGCCGAGATGGTCGTCCGCCCGCTCGAAGGCCTGTCGTTCGCCGGCGCGCTCAGCACCGCCTTCGACGGCGTGGTGCTGTTCTCCTCGCCGGCCGGGGTGGCCGCGTACAGCGGCGGCACCGGGGTCCGGCTGTGGTCTGCCCGCGGGGCGGTGCCCGAGGGCACCGACCTGCACCCGCGCCGCGTCTACCTCACCAAGGGGGCCAACCTGGTCGGCGCCGACCCGCAGACCGGCCGGGTCGAGGCGACCGTCTCGGGCTCCGCGGTCAACGGGGCGGCCGGGGTCTACGTGGTCAGGAACGGCGTGGCGCTCGGCCTCGACCAGGGCGGGAACGGCGATGCCTGGGGCTTCGACCTCGCCGCGGAGCGGGTCACGCTGGCCGCGGCCGGGCTGCCCTGGCCGCACTACTTCGTCGACCTCGGCGGCGTCGGCGGCAGCGCCGATCCGTCCGGCAACCTGGTGGTCATCGCGGCCTGCAAGCAGCTGGCACCGCCTGCGCAGGCTTCGCCGAGCCCGTCGGGCCCCGCGCCGCCCGACGCCAGCCCGGCCACCCCGGCGACGTCGACGGCCAGCCCCCCGCCCAGCCCGTCCAGCCCGGCCAGTTCCAGCTCAGCCGGCACCTCCGCTTCCCCGGCGGGCTGCCTGCACCCCGAGCTGATCGCGCTCAGTTTGTAACACCCGCCTGACCAGCGGATGGAGTCGCAAAGCCCGGGTAGACCCTCCTGGCAATGAACAAGGTAAAGAGCACGCTCCGCGCCGTGGACGAGTTCCAGCAGCGGCGTCCGTGGCTGGCCTTCCCGGTCGCGGTGTGGAAGAAGTTCGGCGACGACCAGGCGGGCAACCTCGCCGCGCTGGTCGCCTACTTTGCCTTCATCGCGATCTTCCCGCTGCTGCTGGTGCTGGTCACGGTGCTCAGCATCGTGCTCAAGAACGACCCGGGGCTGCAGCATCGGCTGCTGAACTCCGCGCTGTCGCAGTACCCGGTGATCGGCCAGCAGCTCAAGCCCAGCGGCCCGCTGCACCAGTCCGGGCTGGCGCTGGTGGTCGGCCTGGCCGGCACGTTCCTGGGGGCGCGGGGCGTGGCCACCGCGATGCAGAACGCGCTCAACACGGCGTGGGCGGTCCCGTACGCGGACCGTCCCGGCTTCCCGTGGGCGCTGCTGCGCAGCATCGGGCAGATCCTGGTGATCGGCCTGGGCCTGGTCGGGACCACGGTGCTGTCCACCGTCGTCGCCGGGGCGGGGCACGTGCTCCCCGGGTTCGGCGCCAGGCTGGCGGCCCTGGCGGTGTCGCTGGTGCTGAACATCGGGTTCTTCTGGCTCGCGTTCCGGCTCGGCACCGCCGCCGCGGTCAGCTGGCGCCAGCTGCGGCTCGGCGCCATCGTGGGCGGCGTCATCTGGCAGATCCTGCAGGCCGTCGGCGGGTACTTCGTGTCGCACCAGCTGGCGCACACCTCGGATACGTACGGCACCTTCGCGGTGGTGCTCGGCCTGCTCGCGTTCCTTTACCTGGAGGCGGAGCTGACCCTCTACGCGGTCGAGATTAACGTGGTACGTGAATGCCGGCTGTGGCCGCGCAGCATCGCGCCGCCGCCGTACACCGAACAGGACCAGCGCGCGTTCCAGCTCTACGCGCAGATGGAGAAGCGGGCGAAGGGAGAGGACATCGTGGCCGAGGTCGGCGGTGAGAACGACCGTGAGCAGACGGCAAGCTGACCCGGGCGCGCCGCACGTGGTGATCTGCGGCGCGGGGTTCGGCGGCCTGTCCGCCATCCGCGGGCTCACCCGCGCGGGCCTGCGGGTGACCCTGGTCAACAGTCACCTGTACAGCACCTTCCAGCCGCTGCTCTACCAGGTGGCCACGGCCGGGCTGAACCCGGGCGACGTGGCCTACCCGGCGGGCGGCTTCGGGCGGCGGTACGGGGCGGTCTTCCGCCGCGGGGAACTGGCCGCGATCGACCCGGTCTCCCGCCAGATCAAGCTCGCCGACGGCCGCGAGCTCGGCTACGACTACCTCATCGTGGCGACCGGGATCACGACCGCGTTCTACGGGGTCGAGGGCGCGGCGGACAACACGTTCGGCCTGTATACCCGGACCGATGCCATCGTGCTCCGTGACCACCTGATGGCCGGCTTCGAGCGGCTCAGCGAGACCGACGGCGACCTGCACGTGACCGTGGTCGGCGGCGGGGCCACCGGCGTGGAGCTGGCCGGCACGCTGGCCGAGCTGCGCCGCACCGTGCTCGCCTCCACCTTCCCCGACATCGACCCGGCCCGGGTGCGTGTCCACCTGGTCGAGATGGCGCCGTCCCTGCTCGGCCCGTTCCACGAGAAGCTGCGCGAGTACGCCAAGGAGCAGCTGCTGGACCGCGGTGTCGACATCCGGCTGGATACCCGCATCCGCGAGGTCACCGCGGACCACGTCAAGCTCGCCCACGGCGAGGACCTGCCCAGCGACATCACCGTGTGGGCGGCCGGCGTGGCGGCCGACCCGGAGGTGGCCGGCTGGGGCCTGCCGCAGGGCAAGAACGGCCGCATCGTGATCGGCCCCGACCTGCGGGTGCGGGGCCAGGACCGGATCTTCGCGGTGGGGGACATCGCGGTGAACCCGGACGATCCCACCCCGCAGCTGGCCCAGCCCGCGATCCAGATGGGGCGGCACGCCGCCAAGCAGATCGCCCGGCTGGAGAAGGGGATGGCCACCGAGCCGTTCAAATACCACGACAAGGGCACCATGGCCACGATCGGGCGGCGGTCCGCCGTGGTCCAGCTGGCCGGCGGCCTGCGCCTGCACGGCACGCTGGCCTGGCTCGCGTGGTTCGCCCTGCACCTTCTCTACCTGATGGGCGGCCGGAACCGGGTGTCCACCCTGATCAACCTGACCTACCGGTACATCTTCTGGGGCCACGGCGGGGCGGTGATCGTCGGTGACGAGCCCGTGAACGCCCAGCAACGCCCGGTAGCCAGCAAAAACTTATTCCTACAGACTGTAGTAGTTCACTGGGCCGAACCGATTTGCCCGCAGTAGGCTGGCCTTGCCATGAACAGGTACCGCGCGCGTGCAGCGCTGTCAGCCGTCACCCTCCTCGGCGTCCTGGGCGCTGGCGCCCTGGCCGGATGCAGCTCGAGCCCGCCGGGCTCGTCGTCGGGGAGCTCGCAGTCCACCGGGTCGAACACGGCCGCGATGGACAATCCCAACCTGGACCTCGGTTCCTCGCTCGGCGGCAAGCCGGCGCCGGACTTCCGGCTGCGGAACCAGTTCGGCCAGCCGATGTCGCTGAGCCAGTTCCGCGGCAAGGTCGTGATGCTGGCCTTCGAGGACTCCGAGTGCACCAACGTCTGCCCGCTGACCACGCAGAGCATGCTGGCGGCCAAGCAGCTGCTCGGCCCGGCCGGCCGCCAGGTGCAACTGCTCGGCGTGGACGCCAACCCCGACGCCATCACCACCGATGACGTGCTCTCCTACTCGCGGACGCACGGCCTGGTCAACCAGTGGAACTTCCTGACCGGCTCGCTGGCCGACCTCAAGGCGACCTGGACCAAGTACGACATCGCCGTCCAGATCGAGGCCGATCAGATCGACCACACCCCGGCCCTGTTCCTGATCGACCAGCAGGGCCGCGAGCGCAAGCTCTACCTGACGCAGATGGCCTACTCCAGCGTCGGCCAGTCCGCGCAGGTGCTCGCGAACGAGATCGCCACCCTGCTGCCCGGCCACCCCAAGGTCGCCAGCCAGCAGTCGCTGGCGTCGATCGCGGTCCAGGGCCCGGCCGATCACGTCACGCTGCCGGCCGCCCGGGCCGGGGACACCCCCGTCACGCTGGGCCCGGGGCAGCCGCACCTGGTCATGTTCTTCGCCACCTGGCTGTCCGAGGTGGCGAACCTGAAATCCGAGCTCACCGGCGCCAACGGCTACGTGGCGGCGGCCCGCCGCGCGGGCCTGCCCCCGCTGACGGCGGTGGACGAGACGGTGGTCGAGCCCTCCGCCGCGACCGTCCGCTCCTACCTGGGCAGCCTCGGCACCAAGCTGGACTACCCGGTCGGGCTGGACACCGCGGGCCGGCTGGCCGACGGCTACCAGGTCCAGGATCAGCCCTGGTTCGCCCTGGTCTCCGCCTCCGGCAAGATCGTCTGGACGCACGACGGCTGGCTGCCCTGGCCGTCCCTGGAAGCCGCCGTCAAGCAGCACGCCTAAGAGAAAACCGAGCCCGTGAGTCCCCCCGGCCCTCACGGGCTCGGACATCTGTACGGAGGACCGGTGGCCCGGTTTGATACACCTGCTGGCGGAAAATCCGGATAAAAGCCCGGCCTGCCTAGATCGTGATCCACCCGGTCATGACGTGGGTGCCGTCGGATGTCCGGCTGCGCAGCCGGAACGGGATGTCCGGGATGGGGTCGACCGAGAAGCAGCCGATCTCGTCCACCTCGGTCGTGGTGATCTCGCCCGCCCGGGTATGGATCTCCAGCACCCCGGCCACCGCCGGGAAGAGCTGACCGAGCAGCGA
This sequence comes from Streptosporangiaceae bacterium, assembly GCA_025934635.1. The sequence continues at coordinate 15,742 of JAICWX010000034.1, forward strand.
GTTCCCGGTGACCTCGAGCTCCAGGGTGAGATGCTCCGAGGTGAAGGTGAGCGCCCGGATCGAGGCGGTCTCCGACCGCATCGCCGCGGCCTCACGCAGGTCCTCGTTGGAGTCGTAGGTGAGCTGCGCCAGCTCGGCGTCGATGTTATGCCAGGCAAAGGCGTTCTTGCCCGTCTCGATGAACCACGAGGGGACGGCGGCGCGGGCCTTCATGGCCTCGCTCAGGGCCGCCAGGAGCCGATCGTCATCCCAGCCGTTACGCACCTGGCTCGCCTCCCCGTATGCCGATTTTCTCGTCTCCGTCGCCGAGGCCGGTCAGGGATTCCGACCGGCGCAGGCGATCCAGGCAACGGGCCCGCTGCGGTCCTATGCTGCCGACGGGAATGCCGAGCTTGGCGTTGATCTCCGTGTACGAATGCGGCGGATCGCTGATGAGCATGGACAGCAGCTTCTGGCACCGGGACGGGAGCTCGGCGAAGGCGGTGCGCAGCGCCGCGTTCCGCTCGGCCAGCAGGAGCTCCTCGTCGATCACCGCGTCGTCCACGAACAGCACGGATTCGTCCAGCCCGGTCCCCACGCGGTCGGCTTTGCTCGCTGCGGTCACGACACGCAGGCATTCTCGTGCGGTGGTCGTCGCCAGCCAGCCGGGTAGCGCGGCAGGCTCACGGAGCTTGCCGAGCTGTTCCACCAGCAAGAGCCAGACATTTTGCCCCACGTCCTCGATGTCATGATTGCTCAGCCGGTACCGGGTGCAGATTGTATACACCAGCGGTGCATAGCGGTCGACAAGCTCGTGCCACGCGTCCTGGTCGCCCTTGGATGCGCGGGTTACCAGCGCAACGACACGCGGGTCGTCACGCATGGCCGGTCCTGGCCAGCTTGTCCTCCACCATGATCAGCACCTCGGTCGGGTGATAATCATCTGTTTCTAACTCAGAGAGCGCCTTGGCGCATCTGATACACCCCGCAGAGATTTATTTTCCTGAAGACAAGATGATCAACGGGAAATTATCCCGTATCTATCTCCCTTCACAGGATTTCACTCACGTCAAGGTATTTTTGCGGCGTATCTGGCGATTTCGGCTGTCCGCGGATCAGCCGGCTCGCGGTACTACCCAGGTCCGGCGGGCCCGCCGCCGGCCTGGCCTGGTCCCTGCGGCTGGTTCATGACCCACGCGGCGATCTGGGTCCGCGAGTTGAACCCCAGCTTGGCCATGATGTTGGCGACGTGCCTGGCTGCGGTGGTGTGGCTGATGGACAGCTCGTCCGCGATGGCCTTGTTGCTCCGGCCGCTGGCCAGCAGCTCGGCGATCTGGTGCTCCCGCTGGGTCAGCGAGCTCGGCGGCGCCGAGGCCACCGGGATGCCGCGCACCACGGTCAGGGACCGGTCCTCGTCGTCCGCCTCCGGGTGCGGCGTCGTCTCCAGCCCGATGTCCGGTGACGTGCCCAGGGCCAGCGCGATCGCGGCCTCGCTGTCCGTCGCCTGCCCGCTGGCCCACAGCCGGGCCACGGCGGCGTCGCCGAGCAGGTGGCGGGCCGGGGCGAGGTATCTCTCGACGCGCGCGCCCGCCAGCGCGGGCAGGCCCGCCGTCTCGCGCAGCGCGGCCGACGCCGCGGCCAGCTGCACGGCCAGGTCGGACTGGCCCTCACGCCCGGCCAGCGCCGCGAACGCCTCCAGGCCGCGGGCCACGCCGATCCGCGCGCCGGTGGCCTGGCTGAGCCGCAGGCTCCTGGTCAGGTGCCGCCGGGCCTGCTCGATCGCGCCGAGGTCCATGGCCACCCGGCCCAGCCCGGCCAGGCAGCGGGCGATCTCCGGGCGGGCTCCGATCTCCCGCAAGATGGCCAGCGCCTCCACGTACCAGCCGTGCGCCTCGCCCGGGCGGCTGCGGAACCGGGCCAGGTCACCCAGGCCGAGCAGGGCCCGGGCGGCACCCCACTGCTGGTCGATCCGCCGCATTACCGCCACCGAGGCGGTGGCCAGCTGCTCGGACTCGCGCAGCTGGCCGCGCCGGGCCGCGATGGCGCCCCGGGTGCCGAGCGCGTACCCCTCGTTCCAGCCGTCCCCGGCCGCCTGGGCGATCGACAGCGCCTCGTCCGCGCTGGCCACCGCCTCGTCCACCCGTCCGGTGTGCAGCGCGACCTCGGCCAGCAGGTTCAGCGCCACCGCGGTCCAGTACTCGTCGGCGGCATCACGGCACAGCTTCAGCCCGTCCGCGGCCAGCGGCCAGGCGGCGGCCGGGTCGCTGGACAGGACCAGCTGCCCGCGTACCACGGTGGCCGCGCCCTGTACCCAGGCCGGGACCGCGGACAGGTCGAGGGCCATCAGCGCGCGCAGCCATTCGCCGCCCTCGGCGAACGTGCCCCAGACGATCCAGCACGGGCTGACCGCGGCGCAGATCCGCAGCCCGGCTTCCACGTCGCCCTGCTCCAGGCACCAGTCCAGGACCTGGGCCACGTTGCCCCGGTCGACGTCGTACCGGCGGAAGACGTCCACCCGGGCCGACCACGGGGCCGGGATGCGGGCCATCCCGACCGTCTGGTTGAGCTCGGCTGTCCGCAGCGTGTAGTCGCGGAGCCTGCCCCGGAACACCTCGGCCTCCCCGGCCTGGGCCAGCCGCAGCCCTGCGTACTCCCGGATCGTGTCGAGCATCCGGTACCGCGCCTGGCCGGACAGCTCGGGATCCAGCACGACCAGCGACTTGTCCACCAGCGCGGCGGTCAGGCCGAGCACGTCCGCGGCCGGGGTGCTTTCGTCGGCGCATACCTCCTCGGCCATCTCCAGCGACCAGCCGGTGAACACCGCCAGCCGCCGGAACAGCGCCCGCTCGGACTCGGTGAGCAGGTCATAGCTCCACTCGATGGCGCCGCGCAGGGTGCGCTGGCGCGGCCCGGCCGACCGGTCGCCCGTGGTCAGCAGCCCGAACCGGTCGTCCAGCCGGGCGGCGATCTGCTCGACCGACAGCGCCCGGACCCGGGCCGCGGCCAGCTCGATGGCCAGCGGCATCCCGTCCAGCGCCCGGCAGATCGAGGTGACGGCCGCGATGTTGCCCGGCCCGACCGCGAACCCCGGCCGGGACGCAGCCGCCCGGTCCGCGAACAGCCGCACCGCCTCGTACTGACCCGCCCAGCCCTGGCCCGCCCCGTGCTGGCCCGCCCCGTGCTGGCCCGCCCACTGCTGGCCCGCCCCCTGCTGTGCTGTCCGGTGCTGGCTCGCCTCCGGGCCCGCGCCCGCCCGGCCGTTCGCCCCGGAGGTAGCCGGCGCGCCCGGCGGGGCCACCGAGAGCGGCGGCACCCGCCAGATGGTCTCGGCCGCGACCGACAGCGGTTCCCGGCTGGTGGCCAGCAGGCGCAGTCCCCGCGCGCTGGCCAGCAGATGGCGGCCGACCTGGGCACACGATTCGAGCAGGTGCTCGCAGTTGTCCAGGACCAGCAGCATCCGCCGCGGCCGCAGCGCTTCGCCGAGCGTCTCGAGCAGCGGGCGTCCGGCCTCCTCGGTGATCCCGGTGACCGTCGCGATACGCGAGACCACCTGGTCGGGCTGCCGCAGGTCGGCCAGCTCGACGAACCAGACCCCGTCCGGGAATTCTTCCCCCGCGGCCGCGCCCTCTCCGGAGACCGCGGCCAGCAGCCGGAGGGCGAGCCGGGTCTTGCCGATCCCGCCGGGGCCGCACAAAGTCAGCGCGCGGGTCCGGCTCAGCAGCTGGCTCAGCTCGCCAAGCTCCCGCTCCCGGCCGATAAAGCTATTCGGTTCCTCGGGCAGATGGGCCTGGATCTCGTCCACGTCAATTCCTCGGGCACCGGCGTCACCCTCAGGGTAAACCTGAGGTGGCGCCTCCCGGGGGAAACGAGCTGAAGTCATGCCGAACAGGCCCCGCTGCCCAAATCGCCGGCAGGGCCTGAAGATCGGTGAGGTGGGCTGCCCAACCCCAACCAGCAGCTCTCTTAGCAGCAACAATAATGTCTGCTAGTCCAGCCCATACCTCACCGAGGCTTCAAGGTATGCGCTGCGCGCCGCCCTCGCATCGTCCGGATTATGTAGCCCGTTATGTATTTATCCCCATGCCCTCAGCCTCAATGCTCACACCCGCATCACAACTCCCGCCCGTCACCCGTCCCTGCCCCTGGCAACGACATCGATGCCCCATCGATGTCGTTCCAGCAGCATTGATGCTCCATCGATGCCGTTTACCGCGCCACCCGGGGACGCGGGGGGTGGACGTATGGCGCACCACGGACATCACCTGCCCCGTGATGCCGGACGCTTACCGCGGAAGAGCCGTACCCCGCGGACGCTCACCGCGGAAGAGCCGCACCCTCTGGGGTACGACCGCATGCCACCTGGCCTGAGGGTTGACAGAGAACGAACTTATGTTCGATAATCGGCGAGGTGGGGAGCGCGCCTGCGGAAACCAGGTGGATGCCGACCGGGCGGCCGGGGCTGTCCGCGGCCCGGGGAAACTCCAGCCCAAGCGCTCCCGACCCGGGATTTTCTGGTCCGGGATTTTCTGGTCCGGGAGTGCTGCCGGTGCTGCCGGCGTTGCGCGAGCTGCTGCCGCGGGGGCTGGCTCGCGGGACGGTGGTGGCGGTGGCGGAGTTCGGCCTGCTGTGCCTGGCGCTGGCAGCGGCCGCGTCGGCGGATGGGGCCTGGTGCGGAATCGCCGGGCTCCCCGAGGCCGGGGTGCTGGCGGCGGCCGGCCTCGGCCTGGACGCCGGGCGGATCCTGCTGGTCCCGGATCCCGGGCCGGCCTGGCCGCAGGTGACGGCGTCGCTGCTCGACGGGTGCGAGCTCGTCCTGCTACGCCTGCCCAGACCAACGGGAGGCACAACGGGAGGCGCAACGGGAGGCGCAACGGGAGGCGCAACGGGAGGCGCAGGGCCGGCGCAGGCCAGGCGGCGCCTCGAGGCAACGCTGCGCCGCGGGCGGGGAGTGCTGCTCGTGGCCGGGGACTGGCCCGGGGCACAGCACCGGCTCCGGGTTGTCACCCAGCGGTGGACCGGGCTCGGCGACGGGCACGGGCGGCTGCGGGCGTGCTGCGCGCAGGTGGCGGCCGACGGCCGCGGGGAGGCGGCCATGACACGGACGCGCTGGCTCTGGCTGCCCGGCGAGGACGGCGGCGTCTCCCTGGCCGACCCGCGGGATTTCCCGGCGGACCTGCCACCTGGCGTCCCGGCGGATCTGGGCGGGGCCGCGCCCGCCCTGCGAGCGGTTAACGGGTGAGCGCCCGCAATACCCCCGGCGACCAGCCGCCGCGCCGGATCATGGTCGTGAGCTGCCCGGAACTGCACCATGCCGACTCGAGGGCCGGCTCGAGGGCCGGCTCCACGGTCGACCCCGGGCCGCAGAACGCGCGGCGGCACGAGCGGATGGTCACGATCGTGACCGGATTCTGCCCGGACGTGGAAATAGTGGAACGGGGGGTGTGCGCGTTCGGCGCCCGCGGCCCGGCCCGCTATTTCGGCGGCGAGACGGCGCTGGCCAACCAGATCATCGCCGCGCTAGCCGATCCCAGCACCCAGACCGATCCCAGCACCCCAGCCGATCCCAGCACCCAGACGACCTCCCGCCCCCAGGTAGGCGTCGCCGACGGCCTGTTCGCCGCGTTGCTAGCCACCCGCCAGCAACGCGGCACCCAAAAACGAGACGACCAGGTCACGATAATCCCGCCCGGCGGCACGCCCAGGTTCCTGGCCACCCAGCCAGTAAGCGTCCTGGCCGATCAGGACCTGGCCCGCCTCCTCGACCGGCTGGGCCTGGCCACGCTCGGGGATTTCGCCGCGCTCACGCTGAGCGACGTAGCCAGCCGATTCGGTGACCCGGGGGAGTACGCGCACCGGCTGGCCCGCGGCCTCGGCCCCCGGCCGCTAGCCACCAGCCCGCCACCCGCCGACCTGTCCGTAACCCAGGAGTTCGACCCACCGGAACCCCGAGCCGAGCCGGTGATCTTCGCGGCCAAGGCCCTCGCGGAAAACCTCCACCACGGCCTCGCCGCCCGCGCCCTGACCTGCGTCCGCGTCCAGGTCACGGCCGCCTGGGCCGACGGCCAGGAGAGCAGCCGCCGGTGGCGCCACGACGGCCTGCTCTCCGCCGCCGCAGTAGCCGAACGAGTCCGCTGGCAACTCGACGGCCACCAGCCCACATCCAAAACCAGCCAGGAAGGCGGCATCGTCACCCTGCGCCTCAATCCCGACCAGGTCGTCCGCGCCACCGGCCAGCAGCTCGCCCTGTGGGGAGAAGCGGCCATCACCGACCGGGTCGCCCGGGCCGCGCTGCGGGTCCAGGCCCTGCTCGGGCACGAGGCCGTGCTGCGCCCCCTCCTCGGCGGCGGCCGGAACGTGGACGACCGGGTAACACCCGTCCCGTTCGGTGAGAAAAGGGACCCCGAGCGGGCAACCGGGCAACCCTGGCCCGGGCGGGTCATGGGCCCGGCGCCCGGCCTGGTCTTCCCCGCCGCCCGGGCGGCGGACGTGACCGACGGCAACGGGAACCCGGTCACGGTCAGCGGGCGCTGCGCCCTGTCCGGGCCGCCGGCCCGGCTGACCATCCACAACGAGCCGCCACGCCGCGTCACCGGCTGGGCCGGCCCCTGGCCGCTGTCCGAGCGCTGGTGGGATCCGCCCGCCGCCCGCCGCCGCGCCCGGTTCCAGCTCGCCACCGACGACGGCCGCGCCTGGCTCGCGGTGGTCGAGGGCGGCCGCTGGCTGGTCGAGGCGGGGTACTGGTGATGGGCTGGGAGAACCCGCCGGTCTCCTGGCGCGAGCTGCAACGCCGGCTGACCTGGGGGACACCAGGAAACACAGAAACCCAGGCACCAAACGAGCGGCGCCTTTCCCGGTCGGCCAGTGCTTCCCTGTCCCGGCCCGGCGGGATCCCGTGGGCCGAGCTGCACTGCCATTCCTCGTTCAGCTTCCTCGACGGGGCCGCTACCCCCGGCGAGCTGGTCGCCGAGGCGGCCCGGCTCGGCCTGGAGACGCTCGCCCTGACCGACCACGACGGCATGTACGGCGTACCGCAATTCGCGCAGGCCGCCGCGCGGCTCCGGGACGACGGGACTCCGCTGCGCACCGTGTTCGGCGCCGAGCTGAGCCTCGGGGCCACCGGAAAGCAGGACCCCGACCCCCCGGGAAGCCACCTGCTCGTACTAGCGAAAGATGCCGAGGGCTACCGGCGGCTGTGCGCCGTGATCAGCGCCGCCCAGCTGGCAGGCGGCCAGAAGGGCCGCCCGGTCTATGACATCGAGAAGCTGGCGGACGAGCACGGCGGCCACTGGGCGGTGCTGACCGGGTGCCGCAAGGGCACGGTGCCCGCCGCGCTGGCGCACGGTGGCCCGGAAAAAGCCTGGCGGGAGCTGGGCACGCTGACGGAGCTGTTCGGGCACGAGAACGTGCTGGTGGAGCTGACCGCCCGGCACGACCCCGGCGACGACGAGCGCAACGACATGCTGGCCCGGCTGGCCGCGCTGGCCGACCTCGGCGTGGTGGCCACCGGCAACGTCCACTTCGCGGCGCCCGCGCAGGCCCGGCTGGCCCAGGCGCTGGCCGCCATCCGGGCCCGCCGCAGCCTGGCCGAGATGGACGGCTGGCTGCCCGCGGCGGGCACCGCCTACCTGCGGTCCGGCGCGGAAATGGCGACCCTGCTGCGCCGTTACCCCGGAGTGCTCGAGCGCACCGCCGAGCTGGGGCGGTCGTGCGCGTTCGACTTCCGGGTGGTCGCGCCCCGGCTGCCCGCCTTCCCGGTCCCGGCCGGGCACACCGAGGCTTCCTGGCTGCGCGAGCTGGTCGCCCGCAAGGCCCCGGCCCGCTACGGGGCGCCGGGCCGCGAGCGGGTGCCCGGGGCGTACGCCCAGATCGGCCGGGAGCTCGACGTGATCGAGCGGCTCGGGTTCGGCGGCTACTTCCTGATCGTGCACAACATCGTCCGGTTCTGCGAGGAGAACGACATCTTGTGCCAGGGCCGCGGGTCGGCCGCGAACTCGGCGGTCTGCTACGCGATCGGCATCACCAGCGTCGACCCGGTCTCGCACCACCTGCTGTTCGAGCGGTTCCTGTCGGCCGGCCGGGACGGCCCGCCCGACATCGACCTGGACATCGAGCACCGGCGGCGCGAGGAGGTGATCCAGTACGTCTACCGCACCTACGGCCGGGGCCGGGCCGCCCAGGTGGCCAACGTGATCTCCTACCGGCCGCGGCTGGCGCTGCGGGACGCCGGGCGCGCGCTCGGGTTCACGGTCCCTGAGGATCCGGACGATGCTCCAGCCAATGTCAAGGAGCTGGCCGGCACCATGCTGCGGCTGCCGCGGCACCTCGGCATCCACTCGGGCGGCATGGTGATCTGCGACCGCCCGGTGGGGGAGGTGTGCCCGGTGGAGTGGGCCCGGATGCCGGGCCGCACCGTACTGCAGTGGGACAAGGACGACTGCGCCTACGCCGGCCTGGTCAAGTTCGACCTGCTCGGCCTGGGCATGCTGGCCGCCCTGCACGACTGCTTCGACCTGGTGACCAAGCACTACGGCGAGCACTGGACGATGGCGAGCATCCCGCAGGAGGACCCGGCCGTCTACCAGATGCTGGGCGAGGCGGACACCGTGGGCGTGTTCCAGGTGGAGTCCCGCGCCCAGATGGCCACCTTGCCCCGGCTGCGGCCGCAGCAGTTCTACGACCTGGTCATCGAGGTCGCGCTGATCAGGCCGGGGCCGATCCAGGGGGGTTCGGTCCATCCGTTCCTGCGCCGTCACGACGGGCTCGAGGAGGCGACGATGCCGCACGAGTCGATGCGCCCGGCGCTGGGCAAGACGCTGGGGGTGCCGCTGTTCCAGGAGCAGATGATGCAGCTGGCCGTCGACTGCGCCGGGTTCACCCCGGTCGAAGCCGACCGGCTCCGCCAGGCCATGAGCGCCAAACGAGCGCCCGAGCGCATCGAGGAACTGAAGCAGCGGCTGCTGGACGGGATGGCCGAACGCGGCATCGGCGCCGCCATGGCCCAGGACATCTACGCCAAGATCCTGGCCTTCTCCAGTTACGGCTTCCCCGAGTCGCACGCGATCAGCTTCGCCTACCTGGTCTACGCCAGCGCCTGGCTCAAGCTCCGCTTCCCGGCCGCGTTCACCGCCGCGCTGCTGCGCAACCAGCCGATGGGGTTCTACGCCCCGCACAGCCTGATCAACGACGCCCGGCGGCACGGGGTCACCGTGCACGGCGTGGACGTCAACGCCAGCGATGCGCTGGCTACCCTCGAAGGGGAGCCACCCGCTATCAGGCTCGGCCTGTCCGCCGTGCGCCACCTGGGCCGGGCGGCGGCCGAGCGGGTCGCGGCCGGCCGTCCCTACCGGGACCTGGAAGACTTCGCCGTCCGGACCCGGCTGCCGGCCGCGGCGCTGGAGGCGCTGGCCACCGCGGGCGCGTTCGGCTGCTTCGGGCTCAGCCGCCGCGCCGCGCTGTGGGCGGCCGGCGCCGCGGCCTCCCTGCGCGCGGGACAACTGCCCGGCACCGCCACCGGGCTGGACGCGCCGCCGCTGCCGGCCATGACGCCGGCCGAGGAAACCCTGGCCGACCTGTGGGCCACCAGCACGTACGGCACCCACCCGGTGGCGCACGTCCGGGCCGCCCTGGACGCACGGCAGGTGCTGACCGCGGCGGCGGCCCGGGACGCACGGGACGGCGCCGAGGTCGCCGTCGCGGGGCTGGTGACCCACCGGCAGCGGCCGCCCACCGCCCGGGGCGTGGTGTTCCTCAGCCTGGAGGACGAAACCGGCATGGTGAACGTCATCTGCCCGCCGCACGTGTGGGAACGCCACCGGCGCCCGGGAATGAGCAGCGCCGTGACGGCCCCCGCCCTGGTCGTCTGGGGGCGGATCGAGCGGACCGGCGCTGCTGGCCGGGTCGGCGGTGCCGACGGGGCCGCCAACCTGATCGCCGCCGTCCTGCGGCCGCTCCGGGTCGCGGCCGCCAGCTCGGGCGAGGCCGCTAGCCGCGACTTCCGCTGACCGCGGGAAATATCGATGGCGAGTCGTCCGAACCTGCCTTCCGGCTACGTACAGTCATGTAGAGTCACTGATTGAACACGCACCGTCACGCGGACACCGCGTGCTGAATCCGTAAATTCCTTTTGGGAGAAGCAAAGCATGTCTCGTAAGAACCGCGCCTTCGCGCTCGCCGTGGCGACGGCCGCCCTCGTCGGCCTGTCCGCGCCGGTAGCCAGCGCCTCCAGCTTCGACGGGCCCAGTGGCTTCAACAACGACAGCATCCTGAACCTCAGCGGCAACCAGCTGCCGGTGCAGACCTGCACCGGCGGGGCCCCGGTCAACACGGTGACGGAAACCCAGACGGTTACCAGCATCCTCGCGAACATCGCGCCCACCTTCGGCACGGGGGCGATCAGCCCGTCGCAGGGCAACACGTGCACCCAGACCACCAGCGAAACCAACACCACGGTAAACACCGCTACCACCACGGCGCCCAGCGAGGACGCGGAGTCGCACCACCACCACCACCACATGAGGTGGTCGGAAGAGGCTGGCCCGAGCTCCGACCCGAGCAACGACAGCGGCTTCAACAACGACAGCATCCTGAACCTCAGCGGCAACCAGCTGCCGGTGCAGACCTGCACCGGCGGCGCCGCGGTCAACACGGTGACGGAAACCCAGGTGCTGACCGGCGTCCTGTCCATCCTGCCCGGCCTGACCACGGGGGCGGTCAGCCCGATCCAGGGCAACGACTGCACTCAGGCCACCACCGGGGCCAACACCAGCACCTCCACCGCGAACAGCTAGAACCTGCTCGCTCGCCGGTGCGGATGCCCGGCCCCGGGTCTTCCCGGGGCCGGGCATCCGTCTGTCGGCCCTCAGGGCCAACCACTGGGCATGGTCCGGGCACCTCGTGGTGCCCGGACCTAGGTTGCCGTCAAGTCATCTGGGTCACCTGGTCCGCGGCGACCACATGTCCGGAGCCGTCGTACGCGGTCCACCGCCACGACCCTGGCCCCTTGCCGAACGGGAACGCGAAGAACTCGACGCCGTCCACCGTGACCGGGCGCACCTGCGTGGTCTTCCCGTCCGGGCTGGTCACCGCGATGCGGACCACCGACGGGGTCGCGCTCAGCCCGGTCGGCCCGAGGGCGGGACCGGAGGCCATCAAAACGCGTGTTCGATCAGTCGCCGCTCATCCTCATCGGGGCCGTGCTCGGGTACGGATGCGGCTCGCGCGCCGTCACCGGGCCACCGCTACGGCTTCCCGCACGCAGCGCACGATCCGGTCGATATCACCGGCGGTCAGCGCCGGGTGCACGGGAAGCGAGAGGACCTGGCTGGCCGCCTTCCGTGCCTCGGGGGTGTCATCGCGTACCACCTGGGGATGGTCGCGGTAACAGGCGTAGTCGTGCACGAGCCGGGGGTAGTAGGGCCGGGACTCGATCCCGTCGGCGGCCAGCCTGTCCTGCAGCCCGTCGCGGTCGATCCGCCCGCTCGCGGTCACCCGGACGGTGTACTGGTGCCAGACATGCTCCCGTCCGGCGGGCACGGCGGGCACGGCCAGCCCGGGCAGGCCGGCCAGGCCCGCGGACAGCCGCGCGGCGTTGCGGGACCGGTTCTGGTTGACCTGAGGCAGCCGGGCCAGCTGCGCGATGGCGATAGCGGCCTGCAGGTCGGTGAGGCGATAGTTGGATCCGCTCATGACGTACTCGTAACGCTCGCGCATGCCCTGGTTCCTGAGCAGCCTGATCCGCTCGGCGACGGTTCCGTCATCCGTCGTCACGACGCCTCCCTCGCCGCAGGTGATGTTCTTGGTCGCGTAAAAGGAGTAGGTCGCGGTACCGAACGAGCCGACGGGCCGGTTCGCGACCCGGGCCCCGGGCGCCTGGGCCGCGTCCTGGATGACGACGAGGCCGTGCCGGCGGGCGAACTCGCACACCGCCTCCATCGCCGCGGGCAGCCCGTAGAGGTGGACCGGCAGCACGGCGCGGGTGCGCGGGGTCAGCAGCGACTCCAGCGGCCCGGGATCGAGGGTGAAATCGCCGGCGATGTCGCAGAACCGGGCGGTCGCCCCGACCTCGAGGATGGCGTTGAGCGTAGCGGCGAACGTCAGCGGGCTGGTGATCACCTCGTCGCCCGGGCCGATGCCGTATGCCCGGAGGACGGCCACCAGCGCCACGGTGCCGTTGCTCACCGCGACCGCGTGCGCGGTACCGTGCACGCGGGCGAAAGCCTCCTCGAACTCGGCGACCCTGGGCCCGCAGGCCAGCCGGCCGGACCGTAGGACGTCCAGGACGGCGGCCTCTTCCGCCGCCCCCATCTCCACCACGGAGAGCGGGATGCGCGCCGGGAGGCCGGGTTCGCGTCCCGGTCCGGGGGGCGCCTGATCATCGCAGTCCCGGCAGCGCGTCTGATCCGGCCGGGACGCCCCGCGGGACAGGACTGTGCCACAGGCGCAGACCCAGCCATGGTGGCGGGCCGGATTTCCGGTGACGAGCTGATACGGTCGCACGGCGGCGGTGACCACCGCGCCCGCGCCGACCATCGCGTACTCGCCGATCTCGGTGCCGCAGACGATGGTCGCGTTCGCGCCGATCGACGCGCCCCTGAGCACTCGCGTCGGCCGGACCTGCCAGTCTGCGTTCCTGGCGCGCGGGTACCGGTCGTTGGTGAACACCGCGGAGGGCCCGACGAACACCTCGTCGCCGATCTCGACCCCGCGGTATACCGACACGTTGTTCTGGATCTTCACGCGATCGCCGATCCGCACGCCCTCGTCGACGAAGACATTCTTGCCCAGCGTGCAGCCCGTCCCGATCACCGAGCCCTGGCGGACGTGGCTGTGATGCCAGATCCTGGTACCCGCTCCGACGTGCGCGCCCGGCTCGATCGCGGCTGTCGGGTGGATGGCCGGCGACCCGGTCACCAGCGGGGTCCGGTGGCGGGCTGGGCGGGCACGCTGCCGCACAAGACGTCGAGAACCACGCCGAGGGAACCGTCGATCACGTGCGCGCAGTCGAGGAAAGCCTCCGGATCCGCGGCCGGATCGGCGATTTCGTCGGCCGCGGGGTCGACGTACGGGACCCGGCCGCGGATCCGGGCGGCCGCCGTGACGGTACTGCGGGCCTGCCCCCCGGTATCGCGCGCGGTGGCCGGCGAGATAGCGGCCGCCAGCCTGGCGAACTCGCGCAGCAGGTAGGTCCGCCTCGACGCGCCGGGCCGCATGACCAGGACCCCGTCCCGGTGGGCCAGGTCGGCGGACAGGATCAGGTCGGCTTCGTCGATATCGCCGGCCGTTAGCTGGCGGCTGCGGAACCCGTCGGTGTCGGCACCGAGCCGGGACAGCGCCTGCATCGTGTAAGGGTGCATCGGCGAGCCGCACCGGCTCGCTGTGCCCGCGCTCGTGACGCGGAACCGGCCCGCCTCGCCGCCGAGGCGGGCCCGGATCCCGCGACGGGCCAGTCGCTCGGCGATCACCGACCGGCACACGTTCCCCGTACACACGAACAAGATCCGGAAATACCCCGCCTGGTTGTCGTCATCACGAGGCCAGCCGCCGTGCTGGTCAGGCACGGGCTGGTTCCCCGGGCTGGTCTTCCGCCGCCGTGGCGTCCGCGGGCGGTGGCGGGCCGTCCGCTCCGGGCCGGTAGTACCGGTACCCGTAGCCGTACTCCGGATGGCTCGCGCGCGGTGCCATGGTGAGCAGGCTGCCGAGGAGCGGCACGTCGACGGCCTTGAGCGCTTCGAAGGAGCGCCGGACGTGCTCGATCCGCGTCCGGCCGTGCCGGACCATCATGATGGCGCCGTCGCAGTAGGGCGCGATGCTGGCGGCGTCGGCGAACGGCAGCAGCGGCGGCGCGTCGACGAGCACCACGTCGTACCGGTCCCTGAGCCGGCCGATCAGCTGCCTGGCCTGCTGGGAGGCGAGCAGGTCACCGGGATTGGGCGGCAGCGAGCCGCTGGCCAGCACGGAGAACAGGTCGTCACCCCAGACCTGGGTCGCCTCGTCCTCTGTGCACCGGCCGAGCAGCACGTCGGTCACCCCGATCGTCCCCGGCAGCCCGAGGTAGCCGACGGCGCGCGGGCGGCGCAGGTCCGCCTCGACCAAGATGACCCGGCTGCCGGACTGAGCCAGCATGAGCGCCAGGTTGCACGCGCTCGAGCTCTTGCCCTCCTCGGGCAGGGCGCTGGTGAACAGCAGCACCTTGCGCGGCTGGTCGATGTCGACGAACTGCAGGTTGGCGCGCACCTTCCGGAAGGCCTCGACCCGCGGGCTGAACGGATCCTCGTCCGCCACCAGCGGCCGCTGCCGCGCCGACGAGTCGAACGGGATCGTGCCGAGCACCGGCTTGCCGGTCTGCGCGGCCAGTTCGTCCGCCGACTTGATCCTGTTGTCCAGCGAGCGCACGGCCGCCGCGAGCGCGAGGCCGGCCAGCAGCCCGAGCGCGAGCGCTACGGCCACGTTCCTGATCGGATCCGGTGACACCGGCCGGGTCGGAAGCTCCGGCACGGCCACCACCTCCACGCTGACCGGCGGCGTGCCGCCCTCCGGCGGCGTCTCCAGGGTGGCGACGAGCGCGGTGAACTGCGTGCCGATGCTCTGGGCGATCTGCCACGCCCGCCGCGGCGACGGATCGGTGACCGTCGCGCTCAGCAGCACCGTCTGCGGAACGGGACGGGTGCTGATCTCGGCCGCGATGGTGCCCGGCGACGCTTTCAGGCCGAGGTCCCCGATGACGGCCCGCACGAGCATCGGGCCGCGCAGCAATTCGGTGAAGGACTGGACCACCTGCTGCGAGAGCAGGTCACCCTGGTAGGCGCTGACGGGATCGCTGGTGTTGGCCTGGGCCGATACGTAGAAGGTGACGCTCGACGCGTACAACGGCGTCGTCCGTGCGGTAAGCGCCGCGCTCGCCCCGGCCGCGACTGCCGCCACGACCACGATCAGCTTCCACTGGTCCCGCAGCAGACGGATGAAGTTACGCAGATTCACGGCGAGCTTGCCCCCTCGGTCCCCGGCACGTCGCACCAATTACTCGGAGTGTTTACAATACAACTCTCAGTAGGGTAATCAAGTTCCTGAGGTCGTCATTCGGTGGTCGGGATAGCGGGGGCAGTCGATCATGGGGACAGACGTAGACGGGCTGGCGCTCCGGAACGACGCGGGACCCGGGGGACCACCGGACCTGCGGTGGGCGCGGCCACATGCCAGCTGGCGGAGGGCGCTGCCCGCCGCCGGAATCGGCTGCGACATCGCGGCCTGGATGTGCGGGCTGGTCGCGGCCGCCTGGATATCGGCGGGTCGCGGCGCACCCGGGCTCACCGTGCGCGCGCTGTGGTCGGCAGCCCTTTTCGCCTGCCTGCTGCAGGCCGGATTCGGCCTGGTTGCCCGGCTTTACCGGGGTCGTTATCAGCGCGGCAGCTTCGAGGAGATCATCGGCGTGGGTGCCGTCGTCTCCGTCACGGCGATCTCGCTGGCCGCGCTCGACCCGCTCTGGCCCCCGGCTCAGCGGGCACCCGTGCGCGTGCTGGCTGGCGCCGCGATCTTCGCGCTCGTGGCCATGCTGAGCGCGCGGTACGTGTCGCGTGCGGCCCGGCAACGGAGCGCAGCCCGGCCGCGGCGCGCGGCGCCCGCCACCCCGGCCGCCAAGGTGATCATCTTCGGCGCGGGGAGCGCGGGCACCCAGCTCGTCCACCGGCTGGCCGGCCAGCGGGATTCCGAGTACCAGCCGGTGGCGCTGCTCGATGACGACCCGGCCAAGCGGCACCTGCGGATCCGCGGCGTGCCGGTCCGCGGCGGGCGCGAGCAACTGGCCGCGGTCGCCGCCCAGACCGGTGCCACCGTGCTGGTCATCGCCATAGCCCGCGCCAGCGCCGCGGTGATCCGTCAGCTGACCGCCGCCGCGACCTCCTGCGGGCTGGTACCCAAGATCATCCCGTCGGTAGAGGAGTTGCTCAGCGGCGGCGCGCGCATCGACGGCGTGCGCGATCCCAGGGTTCGCGACCTGCTCGGTCGCCGGAAGCTGGAGACCGATATCCGTGCCATCGCCGGGCAGTTCGCCGGAAGGCGCATCCTGGTCACCGGGGCCGGCGGGTCGATCGGCTCGGAACTGTGCCGTCAGCTGCACCTGATGCGTCCGGCCGAGCTGGTCATGCTCGATCGCGACGAATCGGCACTGCATGCCGTCCAGTTGTCGCTGCACGGCCGGGCCCTGCTCGACTCCGACGAGGTGGTGCTCGCCGACATCCGCGACGACCGGCGCGTCCGGGAGGTCTTCGGGCGGTGCCGGCCCGAGATCGTGTTCCATGCCGCCGCGCTCAAGCACCTGCCGCTGCTTGAGCGGTATCCGGCCGAAGCGCTAAAGAGCAACGTGCGGGGCACCCAGAAGGTCCTCGACGCCGCGATGGCGTCCGGGGTGACGTCATTCGTCAACATCTCCACGGACAAGGCCGCCAACCCGGTGTGCGTGCTCGGACACTCCAAGCGGATCGCGGAGCGGCTTACCGCTCACGCGGCCACGCAGGCACCGGGCTCGTACCTGAGCGTCCGGTTCGGCAACGTCCTCGGCAGCCGCGGCTCGGTGCTCACCGCGATGCGGGCTCAGATCGCGGCCGGCGGCCCGATCACCGTGACCCATCCAGAGGTCCGCCGGTACTTCATGACCACGGACGAAGCGGTGCAGCTCGTCCTGCAGGCGGCGGTCATCGGCCGCGACGGCGAGGTTCTCGTGCTCGACATGGGCGAGCCGGTCCTGATCGCGGACATCGCGCGCCGGCTCGCCGCCGGCGCGGACCGCGAGATCGACATCGTCTTCACCGGGCTGCGGCCCGGCGAGAAGCTCACCGAGGACATCCTGGGCCTGGGTGAGCTGGCCGAGCGACCCCGGCACCCGCTGATCCGGCATGTTCCCGTGCCGGTGCTGCCCCCCTCCCGGATCGACGATATCGACCCGGATGGCCAGCCGGACCAGATCCGGTCGGCCCTCGCCAGGATGGCCGGCGACAGCGGCCAGCCCGGTCTGATACCCGGTGCGCGGAGTTGATCACCCAAGGACGCCGCGGCGGCCGGCCGGACGGAGGCGGCCGCGGTCAGGATGCGGTTGCCCCGCTCCGGCCCTACCGCGGCAAGCGGCTGCTTGACCTGGCGATCCTCTGCCTGGCCGCCCCGGCGGCCGCGCTGGCCGGCCTGCTCGCCGCGGCGGCCATCTGGCTCGACGACGGGGGGCCCGTCCTGTTCCGCCAGGTACGCGCCGGGCGTGACGGCCGGCCGTTCGTCATGCTGAAGCTGCGGACGATGCACCGCGACCGCGACGAGCGGGCCGTTTTCCCCGAGCGTGCGGACTGCACCCGCGTCGGCCGGTGGCTGCGACGGCTGTCCGTCGACGAACTCCCGCAGCTGGTCAACGTGGCGCGGGGCGAGATGAGCGTGGTCGGCCCGCGGCCGGCGCTGCTCTACCAGGTCCGGCGGTATGACGAGCGGCAGCGGCGCAGGCTCGCCGTGCCGCCGGGGCTGACCGGCCTGGCTCAGGTGCACGGCCGCAACCAGCTGAGCTGGGCCGACCGCATCGAATGGGACCTGCGCTACGTCGAGAGCCAGAACCTCAGGCTGGACCTCGCCGTACTGGCCGGCACCGCGCGGACGGTTCTGACCGGCGACGGATGTAACGGGCACCCGCACGACGATCCGATCGCCACCCGACGGAAAGGTGACAATGACATGCCCGAAGTGACACCTCGGATTCGCCTGGCGAAGCCAGATGTGGGTGAAGCGGAGATCGGCGCCATCCGGGAGGTGTTCGCGAGCGGAATTTTCACCAACGGCTCGCAAAATGCGGATTTCGAACGTGAATTTGCCGTCCGGCATCGTTGTGCGCACGCGGTCAGCTTCTCCAGCGGGACCACCGCCCTGGCCGCGATGCTGCTGGCCGAGGGCATCGGCCCGGGGGACGAGGTGATAGTCCCGTCGATGACCTTCATCGCGACCGCGACCTCCGTGCTGCACGTGGGCGCCACGCCGGTATTCGCCGACATCGACCCGCGGTCGTTCAATCTCGACCCGGACGAGATACCCCGGCTCGTCACCCGCCGGACCCGTGCGGTCATCGCCGTCCACTACGCCGGCCAGCCCGGCGAGCTCGACCGCCTGCTCAAGGTGTGCCTGGAGTACGGGCTGCTGTTGTTCGAGGACGCCGCCCAGGCCGCGGGCGCCGAGTTCCGGGGCGCGCCCGTAGGCGACTTCGGGAAATCGGCGATGTTCAGCTTCACGCCGACCAAGAACATCACTACGGGCGAGGGCGGGATCGTGGTCACCGACGACGCGGCGACCGCCGACCGGCTGCGCCTGCTGCGCAACCACGGGCAGCGGCAGCTGTACCAGCACGAGCTCGTCGGCTACAACTGGCGCCTCACCGAGATGCAGGCCGCCATGGGACGGGTCCAGCTGCGCAAGCTCGACGCCATCCTGGCTCGCAAGAGAGCCAGCGCCGCGTGGATGGATGACCGGCTGGCCGCCCTGCCCGGCGTCACGCCGCCCTACGTGCCGCCGTACGTCACGCCCACCTACATGCTCTACACCTGCCTGGTCGAAGAGAACCGGGACGCCGTGCTCGACTACCTCACCGGGCGGGGCATCGAGGCGCGTATCTACTTCCCGCCTGTCCACCTCCAGCCGGTCTTCACCGGCCACCGGTGCCGCCTGCCGGTCACTGAGGATGTAGCCGGGCGGTTGATCTCGATCCCCATGCACGCACAGCTCACCCGGACCGAACTCGGCGAGATCGCGGACGCGGTGGAAACCGCCGTGCACATGGCCAGCCGGTGACCGCCCTCCGGGCCGGCGTGATCGGCCTCGGCACAATGGGACGGCATCACCTCCGGGTACTGCGCGAGCTGTCGGGCGTGGAGGTCGTCGGCGCCGCCGATCCGTCCCCGGCCGCCCGGTCCGCGGTGTCCCTGGAGACGGTCACCGCCGACGTCGATGAACTGCTCGCCCTCGGGCTCGATCTCTGCGTGGTCGCCGCTCCGACCCTGGCCCACGCGGAGATCGGGCTCCGGCTCGCGGCGGCGGGGGTCCCTGCCCTGATCGAGAAACCCCTAGCCGCCGACTCGGCGGACGCCTTCCGGCTGGCCGCGGAGTTCGAGGCGCGGGGCCTGGTCGGGTGCGTCGGGCACGTGGAGCGGTACAACGTGGCCCTGCTCGCCATGCGCTATCACCTCGCCCGGGGCGATCTCGGCCCGGTCTTCCAGGTCGCGACCCGCCGGCAGGGCCCGTTTTCCGGGCGGATCCGCGATGTCGGCGTGGTCATGGACCTGGCTACCCATGACATCGACCTCACCTGCTGGGTGACCGGCTCCACGTACCGCCGGGTGACCGCCTTCACGGCCTGCCCGGGCGGCAGGCCGTACGAGGATCTGGTGACGGTCAGCGGGGAGCTGTCCGGCGGCGCCGTCGCCAGCCACCTGGTGAACTGGCTCTCGCCGGTGAAGGACCGGGTGGTGACGGTGACCGGCGCTCATGGCTGCCTGACGGCCGACGCCCTGGCCGGGGAGCTGCGGCTGTACCGCCACCGCGCGGACGCCTGCGCCGGGCCGCCGGGACCGCCGGGACCGCCGCCGCGTGACGCGGCGGACGGCGACGTCGTCCAGTACGTCATGCCCAGGCGCGAGCCGCTCCGGGCCGAGCTGGAGAACTTCCGCGATGCCGTCGCCGGCCGGCCCGCCAGCATCATCACGATGCGGCAAGGGGCCGCCGCTGTGGCGGTGGCCGAGGCGGTGATCATGTCGGCCCGCGACGGCATCGCCGTCGCGCCCCGTGTCGCCCTGGCCGGGCTCCCGCCGGGGCACCCGTCCGCCGTCCCGGCTCAGCTGGACGCCGGCGGTCACGGCGCGCTTGGCCGGCCGGCCGTTGTCTCCGGCCGGCCGCTGGCGGGCTATCCCGGCGTGCCCGGATGACCCCGGACGTGGCCGTGGTCGGGCTCGGCAAGATGGGCCTGCCGCTCGCGGTCCAGATCGCGGGGAAAGGGTTCCGGGTCCGCGGCGCCGACCGCAGCGAGCGGGTGGCGGCCCTGGTATCTGGCGGCCGTGCGCCGTTCCCCGGCGAGCCCGGCCTGGCCAGCCGGCTGCGCGACGTCACCGGGTCCGGGCGGCTCACCGCGACGACGGACACGGCCGGCGCGGTGGCGGCCAGCGACGTGGTCGTCGTGCTGGTGCCGCTGGTCACCGACAGCGCCGGGCGGCCGGATTTCTCGGCCGTCGACGACGCCACCGCCGCGGTCGCGGCCGGCCTGCGGCCGGGCGCGCTGGTCAGCTACGAGACCACGCTGCCGGTGCATACAACCCGGCGGCGGCTGGCTCCGGCCCTGGCGGCCGGCTCAGGCCTGCTGCCCGGGCGGGATTTCGCGCTCTGCCACAGCCCGGAGCGCGTGTCGAGCGGGCGGGTCTTCGCCGACCTGCGGAGGTACCCGAAGCTGGTCGGCGGCATCGACCGTCCCAGCGGCGAGCGGGCGGGGGAGTTCTACCGGTCGGTCCTCGACTTCGACGAGCGGCCCGATCTTCCCCGGCCGAACGGGGTGTGGGATCTGGGCAGCCCCGAGGCGACGGAGCTCGCCAAGCTGGCCGAGACCACCTACCGGGACGTGAACATCGCGCTGGCCAACGAGTTCGCCCGGTTCGCGGGCACCGCGGGAATCGACGTCTTCGAGGTGATCGAGGCGGCCAACAGCCAGCCGTACAGCCATATCCACCGGCCGGGCATCTCGGTCGGCGGGCACTGCATTCCCGTCTACCCGTGGCTCTACCTGGCGGGCGACCCGGACGCCCGGCTGCCCGCCGTGGCCAGGCAGGTGAACACGGAGGTCCCGGCGGCGGCGGTCCGGCTGCTCGGCGAGCTGGTCGGCGGCCTCGGCGGGCTGCGGGTGGCCATCCTGGGCGCCGCCTACCGGGCCGGCGTCAAGGAGACCGCGTTCTCCGGGGTCTTCGCGACCGCGGCCGAGATCTCGCGGTGCCAGGCGGTGCCCGCCGTCCACGACCCGCTGTACGCCGACCGGGAACTGAGCCGGCTCGGCCTCGTGCCGTACCGGCTCGGCCAGCCGTGCGACGCGGCCATCGTGCACACCGATCATCCGGCCTACGCGGCGCTGGCGCCGTCCGACCTGCCCGGGGTGCGGGCGCTGGTGGACGGGCGGGCGATCACCGACCCCCGGCTATGGACCGGTGTCCCGCGCCGCGTGCTCGGCGTCGGGGCGGCGGAGCAGCCGGGCGGGCACGCCCGCCACCACGACGCCGGGCGGCTGGTCGCGGGTAACGACCGCACCCGCTCCGACCATGGCGGATGACCCGATCCGCAGGCCTGGCAGCACGCACGCGTTGGAGCCCATCGTCACCTCGGCGCCGAGGACCACCGCGCCGGCCACGTTCGCCCCGGGCAGCACGGTGACGAAATCGCCGAGCACGGCGTCGTGCCCGATGGTCGCGTTGTAGTTCACGTGGACGTGCGTGCCGAGCGTGGTGCCGGTGGAGACGAACGCGTTCGCGAGCACGATGCAGCCCTCGCCGAGGGCGGCGCCCGGCGATAGGGCCGCCCTCGGGTGGAGCACCCGGCCAGCGGTCAGGCCGCGCGCCCGGAGCAGGGCCGCTAGCCGTCGGCGGGCGCCGGGATGGGCGATCGCGACCACGAAGGTACCCGGCCCGGCTTCGCCCGGGCGCCGCACCGGGACCCCGTCCACCACGGCCCGGCCCGGAGCGTCGTCGAGGAACTCGACATCGCCCGGGGCGCCGGGCGACGCGCGCAGCGCGTCCAGGGTTTCCCGGCCGAACCCGCCCGCGCCGGCGATGTAGAACGTCATTTCACCGCCTCGGTGAGCGCTCGCAGGAACTGCTCCGCGAGGGTGGTCATGTCGTGGTGCCGGTACACCCAGCTCCTGCCCTGCTCGCCGAGGGCGTGACGTCCCGCCTGGCCGGCCGCGGCCAGGCGGACGAGCGCGTCGGCGATCGCCGCCGGCGCCCCGGGCGGGACGCAGATCCCGCCCCCGGAGGCGCGCACCGGGCTGTCGGCCAGGGCGCAGGTGCAGATGACCGGCCGGCCGCTCGCCAGGTAGTCGAAGAGCTTGTTGGAACTGAGCCCGTACCGGAACACCGGCACGTCCCGCAGCGGGAAGAGCGTCACCTCGAGCGCCTCGAGCACGCCGGGTACCGCGTGCTTGGGCACGGGCGGGGCGAACAGGATGTTCCGCAGGCCGTGGCGGCGGGCCAGCTGCTCGCAGCGTTCCTTGTCCGGGCCGTCCCCGACCAGCACCAGCACGATGTCGCCGATGCCGCGGTCGCGCAGCTCCGCCGCGGCTTCCACCAGGACCTCGATGCCGTTGGCGTGCCCGTGCGACCCGACATAGCCGGCCACCAGGCAGCCCGCCTCGCGCCACCGCCTGATCCGGTCGACCAGCGCGGCCGCCTGCCCGTCCGGCGGGACGGGAACCGCGGTTCGCCCGGCTATCCCGTTCGGTATGTAGATGATCTTGCTCGGCGGGACGCCGGCCGCGGTGAGGTACCTGGCCGCTCCCGGCAGCAGGGTGATCACCAGCCGGGCGCGGCGGTAGAGGAAGCGCTCCAGGGCGCGCAGGGCCCGGGCGGCCGCGCCGCCGTCGCGCAGTGCCCCCATGTCGATCAGCGTCTGCGGCCACAGGTCCCGCACCTCGAAGACGAACGGGGTGCGGCGGATGGCGCCGATCAGGCAGGCGGCGGCGACCGCCAGCGGATGCACGCAGGAGCCGATGATCACGTCGGGCCGGGGCATGGTCCGCTGCGCCCGGACCGCGCCGGCCGCGTAGCTCACCATGTTCCGCACCCGCCGGTGGTCGTTGCGTGTATAGGCAGTGGTGCGGATCCAGGCGAACCGGACTCCGTCGATGATCTCGACGCGCATCCGCTCGCCGGGGGCCAGCCGCTCCTCCGCCCGGCTGAAATGGCTGAAGCTGCTCGCGAAGACGGTGACCTCGTGTCCCCGTCCGGCGAGCAGCCGGCCGAGCTCGTAGTGACGGGTGCCGGCCGGGCGGTCCGGCGGGGACGCGTAGTGGTTGAGGATCCAGATCCTCATCCCGGCGATCCCTCCGCGGCCGTCCGGGCCCGCGCCCGGGCCGCGAGCTCGGCGACGACGCGGCCGGCCGCGCCGGGCTCCCCGTAGGGCGACGGGGGAACCCCGCGCGGCCGGAGCCTGGACACCGCGGTGCCGAGGTCACGGAGGTCGGGAACCAGGACGTTCCAGCCGTCTTGCAGGGTCTCAGGCCATTCGGTCCGGTCGCGCAGCGTCGTGCACGGGACGCCGAGCAGGAGGGCTTCCTTCTGCAGCCCGCCGGAGTCGGTGACGACGCCGGCGGAGCCGAGCACGGCCGCGACCATGTGCGGATACGGCAGCGGCCCGGACGCCTGGAGCGCCCCGGCCGACAGCGGCAGGCCGAACCGGGCGGCCCGTTCGGTGAGCCGGGGGTGGGCGATCAGCCGGACCGGCAGCGGGCACCGGCGCAGCGCGTCGAGGATGGCGGCGAGCCGGCCGGGATCGTCGGTGCTCTCCGCGCGGTGCACGGTGGCCAGCAGGTACAGTCCGGCGGCGGCGAAGGCCGGCTGGCGGCGGTCCCGGGCCCGCGGGTCCGCGTCGATCCGGGCCCGGATGGCCGCGAGCGTGTCGACCATGACGTCACCGGTGAGCACGGTGCGCGGGCCGAGACCCTCGGCCGCCAGGTTCGTCACCGCCACCGGGGTCGGCGCGAGCAGCAGGTCCGCCGCGTGATCGGCCAGGACGCGGTTGCGTTCCTCCGGCATCCGCCGGTCGAAGGACCGCAGTCCGGCTTCCAGGTGCGCGAGGGGCAGGCGGTGCTGGGTGGCCGCGAGCGCGCCGCCCAGCGTGGTGCTGGTATCCCCGTACACCAGCACCCAGTCCGGCTGCCGCTCCGCCAGCACCGGGTCAAGCCCGGCCATGATGCCCGCCACCTGCCTCGCCGCGCTGCACGAGCCGACTCCGAGATTGACGGCGGGCGGCCCGATGCCGAGATCGTCGAAGAACACCTGCGACAGCAGCCGGTCGTAGTGCTGACCGGTGTGCACGATCACGTGCTCGTGCCCGTGCCCGCGCAGCGCCTGGTCCACGGGTGCCAGCTTGACGAACTGCGGCCGTGCGCCCACGACGCTCAGTACCCGCACAGGGGCCCCTCCAGATTGTAACTTTCAGTATTGATGATATTACTAAGGGTATTCAGTCTTAACCTAGGGACCAGGTGTCCCGCTAGTAACTGTGAGGCGGTGGCTTTGCTCACCTCTCCCAGGCATCCCGCCGCCCACCGGCGGCCTTCGCGTGTGTCAGGACTGCGCCTGCGCGTACGCGCGTCGCTCCCGGGGATCAGCCCGGTGATGGTCGGCGGCACTCTGGGGACCCGCGTGGTCGCATCGATTCTGAGTTTCGGCGCCGGGATCATCACCGCACGCGGGCTCGAGCCGCACGGGAGGGCCATGCTCGCGCTGATGACGGCGGTGCCAGCCCTCTTCGGCGTCATTGGCGTGTTCGGCCTCGACAACGCCAACGCCCGCTTCGCCGGGCTGTCGCACTCCGCGTTCCGCCAGCTGGTTCGCTGGGCTGTGGTGTTCTCCGCCACCGGGGGAACGGCGCTGGCCGCGGCGTGGTGGTTCGCTGGCGTCCGCTGGCCGGCGCTGCTACTCAGCCTCAGCCCGCGGCTGGCGCTGCTCAGTGCCGCGTTGTGCCCGGTCAGTTTGCTGATAACGCTGCTCGGCGCGGCCGAGATCGGGCGCGGGCGGGTCGGGGTGTACAACTTCGCGACGGCCGCCACCACGGTCGCCTACCTGGCTGGCGTGCTCATCTTGGTGGCGGTCGGGCGCGTCACGGTGGCCGGCTGCTTCGCGGCCTGCGCGGCGGGCCAGGTACTCGGGGCGGTGCTGCTGCTGGCGCTGGCGGCCGTCCGGGTGCACCCGGACGGCGACCGCGTGCACCCGCGCCGGTACGTCAGCTACGCGCTGCGCGCCTACCTGCCCAACCTCGGGCACTACAGCATGCTGCGCATGGACGTGCCCGTCATCCAGGTGCTGTCAGGAACCACCGCCGTCGCCCTGTACGCGGTAGCGCTTCCGCTCGCCGAGTCCCTGCTGCTGCTTCCGATGGCGGTGGCGCTCGTCATATTCCCGCGGGTGACGTCCGGTGCCGTGGACCAGGTGGCAGCCGGCAGGATCGGGCGGACCGTGGTAGTCGTCACCGTCGCCCTCGCCGCGGTGGTCGGGCTAATCGTCCCCATGCTCATCCCCCTCCTCTATGGCGCCCCGTATCGCGGCTCGGTGGCCGTGGTCTGGTGCATGCTTCCCGGGATGGTGTTCTTCAGCGCCAGTCGGACGCGGCAGGCGTACTTCGCGGCGACAGACCGGATGAGGCCAGCCATCGTGGCCACCGCCACCGGAGCGGCTGTCGGGCTGGCTTGCCTGGCGGCGCTGACGGCCCGGTACGGAGCGATAGGGGCGGCGCTGGCCGACTCGGCCGGCTACCTGGCCTTCACCCTCGTCCTCGTGAGCGGCCAGGTCAGGGCCGGCCCGCTGGCGGGGGCCGTCACCGGCTCGCTGCGGCGCGGATGGCGGCGCGCTCTGCAGGCGCAGAGCGCGGCGGCCAGAGCGATCCGGCCGATCGCGACGGGCTGCGCCGCGGTGACGGCCGGGCTGGGCATCGCGGTGCTGGCCGGCCGCGGCCTGGCGTACCTGCTCACCGCGGCGGCCGTGATGAGCCTGCTGATCACGGTGGCCGTGCCGGCTAGCGGGCTCTACCTGCTCGCCGTGGCGGTGCCCGTATCGCAGACATCCTTCGGGGCCTCCCTGATATCGAGCAGGGACCTGGTGATACTGATCGTCGCCTGCCTGGTGGGCCACGCCGCCGCCGGCCGCCTCGTCCGCCGGAGTTACGCGCTGGCGGCACTGGCGGTCTCGGTTGTCGGCTACTTCCTGCTGTCGTCCATCCTGGCTGACGGAAGCGGCAGCGGGAACTGGCGCTATGTGCTCATGCTGGGATTGCCGCTGCTGTGCCTGCCGCTGATCGCCGACGCGGACGAAACCATCCGGCGTGCCCTGGTCGTGCTCGCCTTCGCGGCGGCCTGCGTCGCGGTAGCCGAGATCCTTCAGTCGCATGCGTCCCTGGCCGCGGCCGGGGACGTCTCCGCGGTGCAGAGCGCCATCGTCGCGGCGGACCAGACGGGCGCGGTGAACCACAACAGCGAGGGCGCGCTGTTCGTCCTCGCCCTGGGCGTGCTGCTGGCCAGGTTGTCACGAACCGGCGGTCGCGCCGCCCGGGTCGCCCTGATCATCGCCATCGTGATCCTCACGGTCGGCGTGGCCTACTCGTTCAGCCGGGCCGCCTACTTCGGGACGCTCACGATGATCGTGGTCTATGCGGTCCGCCGGTCCGTCCGCGGCCTGGCCGGCGCGGCGGTCTGCCTGGGCGGTCTGCTGCCGCTGCTGCCCGCGGCGGTGACCGCGCGGCTCGGGACGGTCTGGAGCTCGAGCGGCCTGGACGCTGACTCGGCGGTCAGGCTGGATCTGTGGTCGAGTGCGATCAGGATGTTCGACGCCCATCCGGTCTTCGGCGTCGGCTACCTGAACTTCGCAGGCCAGCTTCCCGCTTATTTCCAGCCTACGGGCCACTACGACAGCTTCCTGGTCCAGCTTTCCCTGCTCGACTTCGCCCACAACACGTTCCTGTCCGTGCTGGCCGAGACCGGGATCATCGGCGTCGTGCTGGTCGGGGCGCTGGGCGTCACGGGGTGGCGCACGGCCTGGCGGGCCTGGCGGGCCGCCGACTGGGTCGGCGAGGGCGCGGTGCTCGTGTTCATCGGCGTCGGGGTGTGTTCCGTATTCGGCGAGGTGCTGCTCGTCCCGGCGATCTTCATCGGGTTCCTGTTCGTCGTCCTGGCCGCTGGCGGCACCCGGGCGGAGGGCCGATGATCCGGTCAGGCCGCCGGCCGGGTCCAGCCGGGCCGGATGATGCGCCGCTGCGGATCTTGCAGGTGGCCGCGACCGCGGTCGGCGGTACCTGGTTTCTTGACCAGGTGACCGGCTTGGCCAGGCGGGGCCATGAGGTGCGGGCGGTGCTCCCCGCGGACGGCCCGCTGGCGCATGGGCTGCGGGCGGCGGGCGTCCCGGTGGAGATCATCCCGTTCGGGCTATCCCGCCGGATCCGCCAGCTGCCGTCGCTGGCGGCCGCCGAGTGGCGGCTGCTCCGCCTGGTCCGGGACTTCCGGCCGGATGTGATCCACGCCCACCTGCTGATCGGGACCCTGGCGTGCCGGCTGGCCTCGGCTGGCTACCGGCCGGCGCTGCGAGTGACACAGGCGCCCGGGATGCCCCGGTTGCATATTCCCGCGCTGCGCTGGCTGGACCGGTGGACGCTGCGGCGTGACGACATGGTGATCGGCTCCTGCCAGGCCATCGCTGACCGGTACCGCGCCATGGGCGCCCGGTCGGTGGCGGTCAGCTACTACGGCTGCGACGTGCACGCGATC
>JAICWX010000417.1 GCA_025934635.1 Streptosporangiaceae bacterium
GAACTTGGTGGCCACCACCGAGGACCGGCGGACCGGCGTGGCCAGCAGGTGGACGATGCTGCCGTCGTCGACCTCGGCGCCGAGCACGCTGGTGCCGATGATCAGCGCGGTGAGCGGCAGCAGGACCGAGAAGCCGAACGTGCCCAGGACATGCGACGGCCACGGCCGCGACGGCGCGTGGGTGGCCTTCAGCGCCACCGTGAGCAGGATCAGGATCATCGCGGGGATGGCGAACAGCAGCGCCCGCTTGCGGCTCAGGGTGGCGCGCAGCGTGATCCGCGCGACCGTCGGATTGACCAGGCCGGACATGGGCGCTCCTTGGAGTTGGCTTCAACGGGCTTCAACGGGCTTCAGCTGGCGACGAGGTAGGCGAAGACGCTTTCCAGGGACTCATCGGCCGGCAGCACCTCGCGCAGCCGGACCCCGTGCTGGCGCGCCAGCACCGCGATGTCCCGGCAGAACGCGCCGTAGTCCGAGGTCCGCACCTGCAGCCCGGCCCGGCTCAGCTCCACCGCCGTCACGGCGGGCCGGCCGATCAGCGCGCCGCCGAGCAGGCGGTCGTCGGAGGAGCGCACCGTGAACACGTGCGGCCTGCTGGTCATCAGCCGCCGGATCGCGCGGAAGTCGCCCGAGGCGGCCAGCCGCCCGGCTACCACCACCTGGATGATGCCGGACAGCCGCTCGACTTCCTCCAGGATGTGCGAGCTGAACAGGACCGTCCGGCCCTCGCTGCCGAGCTTGTCGAGCAGGTCCATCATGTGCAGCCGCTGCCGCGGGTCCATCCCGTTGAACGGCTCGTCCAGCACCAGGATCTCCGGGTCGTGCACGAGCGCCGCGGCCACCTTGATCCGCTGGCGCATGCCCTTGGAGTAGGTGGCGATCTTGCGGTCGGCCGCGGCGGCCATGTCGAGCAGGCCGATCGCCCGGGACGCGGCGGCGGCCGGATCACCGAGCTCGTGCAGCCGCGCGGACGCGGTGACGAACTGCTCCCCGGTCAGGAAGGCGTACACCGAGTCTCGTTCGGGGACCAGCCCGACCTGCCGGTACATGGCCGGGCGGCGCCAGCTGGGCTGGCCCGCCACGGTGAGCTCACCGCGCGACGGCGGCAGGAAGCCGGCGATCATGTGCATGATCGTCGACTTGCCCGCGCCGTTCGGCCCGAGCAGCCCGGTGACGCCGGGCCCGATGGACATGGTGACGTCGTTGACGGCCACCACGTTGCCGTACCAGCGCGATACGTTGCGCAGCTCGATGGTCACGCTTGGCTCACCTTCCGGTATCTCGCGGCCAGGCCGGCCAGGCAGGCCGCGAGCAGGACCACCGCCAGGACCCCGTAGAGCGGCCCGTAGCGGCCTGGATCGGCGACGAGGCCCGTAGTCGGGTCACCGCCGAGCCAGACCCGCACCCCGTCGAGGATGGTGAACGGGCTGAACAGGCCGGCGACCCGCGCCCCGGTCGAGGTGGCCGACTGTCCTCCCTCGGCGGCGATCAGCAGCAGGGACAGGAAGAACGTCAGGATGCAGGAGATGGCGACGATCCCGGTCGAGTACGCGCGCCGGCCGGTGAGGCAGGCCAGCACCAGCCCGATCGCCGCGAACAGCACGGACCACATCAGGCCCACGCCCAGTCCGGGGATCAGTGCCTTGGTCTGCGCCCAGACGGCCGAGCCGCCGGCGGCCGACGCGATCGTGCCCACGTACAGGATGAGCAGCGGCACCTCGATCAAGATGAGCAGCGCGGCGGTCAGCGCGAGGTACTTCGCCAGCGGGTAGTCGCCGCGCTGCAGCGGCCGGCAGAAGTACAGCGGCAGGACGCGGCTGCGCAGGTCGCGGGAGACGAGCTCGGGCGCCTGGGCGGCGATGAAGATGATGACCACGGCCGCCCGCAGGCCCGGGACATAGACGTCGTAGCCGAAAAGCCGCTGGTTGCCGCGGGCCACCGCGAACGCGTTCACCAGCGCGGGCAGGCACATCGCGATGACCGCGAGCAACGGGATGATCTTGCCTTTCAGGCCGCGGCCGATGCCGAACGCGGACCGGAAGCTGTGCCAGGCCAGGGCCCTGACGATCGGGGCCCGGCCCAGCCGGGGGCCGTCGTAGCCGCGGTAGCCGAGGTCGTGGATGACCCCGGCGGCCTGGGTGTCAGGCATGCTGCGCCTCCTCCTCGTCGAGGAACAGCTCCTCGACCTGGTGCCGCCGCTGCTCCAGGCGGCACAGCGGCAGCGCGAGATCGGCCACGCAGTCCCGCACCACGTCGTAGGTGCCGTCCCCGCCGAGCGGCACCAGCAGGGTCCGGCCCGGCCCGGCGCCGGGCTGGCTGCCGCCGCGCTGGATGGTGGCTGTGAGGCCGCGAGCGGCCAGCTCAGCCTGCAGCCGGGCCAGGCCCTCCTCGACCTCCACCGCGAGGACCTGGCTCGCCTGGGTGAAGCTGGTGATCGAGGCGGCCCGCAGCAGCCGCCCGCCCTCGATCGCGACCAGGTGGTCGCAGATCCGCTCGATCTCGCCCAGCAGGTGGGAGGCGACGACGATGGAGATGCCGAACTCCGTGCCGATCCGCCCGATCAGCTCGAGCATGGCGGTGCGCCCGGCCGGGTCGAGCCCGTTGGTCGGCTCGTCGAGCAGCAGCAGGCGGGGCGCGCCGACCAGGGCCTGGGCCAGCTTTACCCGCTGCTTCATGCCGGTGGAGTAGGTGCCGATCAGCCGGTACCGCTCCTCGTGCAGGCCGACGTGCCGCAGCGACTCGGCGGCGCGTTCCTTGGCCACCGTAGGCGGCAGCCCGGAGATCCGGCCCAGGTGGGTGACGAACTCGGTCGCGGTCACGTCGGGCGGGAGGCAGTCGTGCTCGGGCATGTAGCCGAGCAGCGTCCTGATCGCCTCGCCGCTGGCCGTGCAGTCGCGGCCGAGCACCCGGGCCTGGCCCCTGGTCGGCGCGATGAGACCGAGCAGGATCTTGATCAGGGTGGACTTGCCCGCGCCGTTGGCGCCGACCAGGCCGGTGACACCGGGGGCAAACGAGACGGTGAGGCCGTCGAGCGCGGTCACCTCGCCGGGGTAGGTCTTGGTCAGCCCGCTGATCTCGATGACCGGGGTCGCGGTGACGGCAGCCCCGGCGGGCGGGGCGGCCTCGGTGGATGGCATGTGTGTTACCGTGCCAGTACGGACGGGGCCGGGACATCGGCCGGCAGGATGAAAATTCCCTCGTCCCGGGTGGCTGGGCCGGCGCGCGCGCTTTCCGCGGGGCGTACGCCTGCAGGATGACGCCCGCGCCGCCGATGACGGTTACGGTAGTTCCGTGCGCACCATTTCAGCGGTTTCGCGGCCGCCGCTGACCAAGCGGCTCAGCGCCGGGCACTGGGCGGCACTGGATTATGTCGTCGGCGGGGTGTTCGGCCTGATCCTGCTGGCCACGATCAGGCACGCCGTCGTCCAGGTCATCGAGAGCCCGGACGACGTCGTGGCCTACCGCCCGCTCTCGCTGGCCTGGCCGCTGGCCGTCTTCCTCATCGTCATGATGGTGATGGCGGTCGGCATGCGCCGGCGCCGGCCGGCGTTCATGCTCGGAATCTTGCTGGCCGGTTCGGTCGTGGTGACCGCGCTGACCGGGCCCGAGGTCGGCGCGCTGGCCTACTTCCTGCCCGTCGCGTACGTGCTCTACCTGGTCGCGGCGACGTATGAGCACCGGCAGGCCGCGGTGCGGGTGCTCATCGCCGTGTTCGCCACCTTGCTGGCCGACGGGGTCCTCCTCCACCTGACCGGGGGCGGCTTCATTCCCAGCGGCGCGATCGTCTCAGCCGCGCTGTGCGTGATCATCGCCTGGTTCACCGGCTACATCGTGCGGCAGCGGCGCCGGTACGCGGTCCGGCTGCAGGACGAGGCGGCCAGCAAGGCGGTCGCCGAAGAGCGCCTGCGCATCGCGCGGGAACTGCACGACGTGGTGGCGCACAGCATGAGCGTCATCGCGGTCCAGGCGGGCTACGGCCAGTACGTCATCGACACCCAGCCCGCCGATGCGCGCACCGCCCTCGGCGCGATCCAGACCACCAGCCGGGAAGCTCTCGACGAGATGCGCCGGATGCTCGGCGCGCTGCGCCAGGCGGACGAGAGCGACGCGGGCCTGCAGGGCAACCGGGACGAGGCCGGCCCGGACGCCGAGACGGGCGGGGCCGCCGACGGCGGGAGCGCCGGCGGCGGGACGGTTCCGCTGTCCCCCGCGCCCGGCCTGGCCGACCTGGACCGGCTGATCGCGCGCACCGCGGGCGCCGGCGTGCGGGTCGACGTGACGCGCTGCGGGCAGTACCGGGAGCTGCCCGCCAGCATCGACCTGTCGGCTTACCGGATCGTCCAGGAAGCGCTGACCAACGTGGTCAAGCACGCGCGGACGAGCGCGTGCCAGGTGCTGATCGGCTACGGCCGTGACGAACTGGTGCTCGAGGTGACCGACAACGGCGCGGGACTGCCCGCGATGGCGCTCGCGGGGGACGTCGCCCCCCGTCACGGCCTCCAGGATGCCATCGGCGGGAGCGGGCACGGGATCATCGGGATGCGCGAGCGGGTGAGCCTGCTCAGCGGGGAGTTCATCGCCGGGCCGCTGCCCGGCTACGGCTTCCAGGTCAGCGCGCACCTTCCGCTGCCGCGGGGAAAGTGACCAGCCGGACATGACGGTCCCGGGCGGGAAAGCGCTACGGGTGGTGGTGGCGGACGACCAGGCCCTGGTCCGGGTGGGTTTCTGCGGCATCATCGCGGCCACGCCGGGTTTCGCGGTGGTCGGCGAGGCAGGCAACGGCGCCGAGGCGGTCGCGGCGGCCCGGCAGGCCAAGCCCGACGTCATCTTGATGGACGTCCGGATGCCGGTCATGGACGGCATCGAGGCGACCCGGCGGATCACCGAGAGCACGGACGTGCGGGCGCTCATCCTGACGACCTTCGACCTGGATGAGTACGTCTTCGCCGCGCTGCGGGCCGGGGCGAGCGGATTCCTGCTCAAGGACACCCTGCCCGCCGACCTGCTCACCGCCATCCGGGTGGTGGCGGGCGGCGATGCGCTGCTCGCGCCCAGCGTCACCCGGCGGCTGATCGGCGAGTTCGCCCGGACCGCACCGGGCGCCGCTCCCCCGCCCGCGGACGACCGCAGCCAGGCCAGGGACCGGCTGCGGCGGGTTCTCACCGAGCGCGAGTTCGAGGTGCTCGCGATGGTCGCCCGCGGGCTGTCCAACGCGGAGATCGCCGAGGCCCTGACCATCAGCCCGGCCACCGCCAAGACCCATGTGGCCCACCTGCTGACCAAGCTCGATGCCAGGGACCGCATCCAGCTGGTCATCATCGCCTACCAGTCCAGCCTGGCGCTGGCCGACTAGAGCGCCGCGTCCGGCGGCTAGCCGGGGCTAGTGGGAGAAGTGACCGCGGTAGTACTCGAAGACGAAGCCGATCGCGGCGACCATGGTGAACAGGCACCCGATCAGGAAGAGCCACCAGCCGACCGCGAAGCCGACCGAGGCGGTCGCCGCGGCCAGGCCCATCCAGAGCGGCCACCAGCTGTGCGGGCTGAAGAACCCGATCTCGCCGGTGCCCTGCTCGACCTCGCCGACGTTGTCGTCCTCCGGCCGCTTGGGCAGGCGGCGGCCGGTGAACAGCACGTAGAAGCCGGTGAGCAGGGCCAGCCCGACCGCGAACGCGAGCGCCGCGGTCCCGGTCACCTCTTTCGAGGTGTACCAGTACACGATGTCCGCACCACCGAAGAAGATGCCGCAGCCGAGGAACAGCCAGCCTTCGACCTTCATCTGAGGAACCTACTCTCGCGTCTCGATGGCTGCGGCCGGGATCTTCTGCTCGATGCCGTGCGACTCACGGCCCCACTTGATGTGCGGGTAGTGCGCCTCGAAGGCGGGCCGCTCCGACCGGATCCGCGGGATCCGGTAGAAGTTATGCCGCGGCGGCGGGCAGGACGTGGCCCATTCGAGCGAGCTGGAGTAGCCCCACGGATCTTCCTCGGTCACCTTCGCCCCGTGCTTCCAGGTGATGTAGACGTTCCAGAAGAACATCAGCACGGACAGCGCCAGCAGCCAGGACCCGACGGTGGAGACGATGTTGAGCGTGGTCACGTTCCCGGGCAGGTCGGGGTAGTTGGCGGTGCGCCGGACCTGGCCCTCGACGCCAGACCAGTGCTGGACCAGGAACGTCATGTTGAAGCCGATGAACATGACCCAGAACTGGACCTTGCCCAGCCGGCTGTTCAGCATCTTGCCGGTCATCTTCGGCCACCAGAAGTAGAACCCGGCGAACATCTCGAAGAGCACCGTGCCGGCCAGCACGTAGTGGAAGTGCGCGACGACGAAGTAGGAGTCGGACACCGCGAAGTCGAGCGGCGGGGAGGCCAGGATGATGCCGGTGACCCCGCCGAAGACGAACGTGATGAGGAAGCCGACCGTGTACAGCATCGGCGGCTCGAACGTGAGCTGTCCCTTCCACATGGTGCCGATCCAGTTGAAGTACTTCACCCCGGTCGGCACCGCGATCAGGAACGTCATGAACGAGAAGA
>JAICWX010000301.1 GCA_025934635.1 Streptosporangiaceae bacterium
AGGGCCGGACTGGGCTGGGCCGACAGGGCCGGGCGGGCGGGCTGGCGCGCGGCGCCGGTCAGGGCGGTCGTCAGCGTGGCCATCAGCAGGACGGCTGACAGCGCCGCGGCGGCGCGGCGGCGGGTGCGGATGTTAGTGATGGCCATGGTGGTCCCCCTGTTCACTTCACCTGGCTTTGTCCCGATTCGGGACTATCCGCCGGTTCAGAGGGCCGGGCCGCGCTCCTGATACACGGCGCAGGCAGCCGGTCGGTGGCGCCGGCCGCCCGCGCGGCCGCTAGCTGGTACGGCTCTTATGCGATGAGGTGCGGCTCCCGAGGCGGGTGGTATCCGTGATGGCCCTGGTGTCAACTGCGGTGTCCCCGGGCAAAGCTGCGCGGGGTGCGTTAACGGCATTGATGGAGCATCCATCTCGTGATCGCGGCATTGATGGAGCATCCATGCCGTTTGCCAGGAGCCGGTCAGGGCCGGGCCGGTGACGGGCGTGAACTGTGGTGCGGACGCGGGTGTTGAGGCCAGGACCCGGGTCTCGTCCCGGGGAGCAGATCCCGCACTCCGGGGGAGCCGCGCCCGCGCTAGTCTCCTTTCATGGCCGCTGACCTGGACGCGCTTCTCGCGTTGATGCCGTTTGCCGGGCACCTCGGCCTGGTCCTGGACGAGGCCGACGCCGGCCGGGTGATCATCCGGCTGGAGTGGGCGCCGCACCTGTGCACCACGGCGGGCATCTTGCACGGCGGGGTGCTGATGTCGCTGGCCGATACGGCGGGGGCACTGGTGACGTTCCTCGGGCTGCCCGAGGGCAAGACCACGGCCACCATCACCTCCACCAGCCACATGTTCCGGCCGGTCAGTGGGGGGACGGTACGCGCGGTGGCGGTGCCCGTGCACCGCGGCCGCACCACGGTGACGGCGGAGACCAGCGTGTTCGACGCCGCGGACCAGCTGGTCGCCCAGACCATCCAGGTCCAGGCGGTCAGGTAACCGGCCGGCCGTCAGCTTAAGGAATTCAGTGGTTGCGGCGCTCTACCCAATAGAGCACTCAATAGAGCGGGTACGTTGCCGCAGCCACTGAACCGGAATGTTGCACGGGAGGTGGGTGAGGCTCATGGTATGCCCCAGGATGGCTTCCTTGCTGCTCTAGCGGTCTTCCAGGCGGCTGGCCAGGAGCTGGGCCAGGTGGGTGCCGGGGACCTGGGCGAGCTGGTCGAGCTGGGTGCGGCAGGAGAAGCCGTCGGCCAGCACCATGGCGCCGCCGGCCGCGCGCACCGCGGGCAGCAGGGCGGTCTCGGCGACGGCCCGGGAGACGTCGTAGTGGCCGCGTTCCACGCCGAAGTTCCCGGCCAGCCCGCAGCAGCCGCCGACCGCGGTGACCTCGGCGCCGGCCTGGGCGAGCAGGGCGGAGTCGGCCTGCCAGCCCATCACGGCGTGCTGGTGGCAGTGCGGCTGGGCGACCGCGCGCAGGCCCGCCAGGTCGGGCGGCGTCCACTGCGGGGTCTGGGTCAGCAGCTCGGCCAGCGTGCGGGTGGCGTCCCGGGCCTGGCGGGCGCGCGGGTCGGCGGGCAGCAGCTCGGTGATGTCGCTGCGCAGTACGGCGGTGCAGGACGGCTCGAGGCCGACGACCGGGATGCCCGCCCGCAGGGCCGGGCGGAGGGCCCGCAGGGTGCGCCGCAGTTGCCGGCGGGCGCCGTCCAGCTGGCCGGTGGAGATCCAGGTCAGGCCGCAGCACACCGGCTCGCCGGTGATCTGGACCGCGTACCCGGCGGCCTCGAGCACCCGCACGGCGGCCCGGCCGACCTCCGGGGTGAAGTGGTCGGTGAACGTGTCCACCCACAGCAGCACCGGGGTCCGGTCCGCCGACGGCTCCGGCGCGGGGCGGCGGGCGAACCAGGCCCGGAAGGTCTGGGCGGCGAACCGGGGCAGCGGCCGCCGGGCGTCGATGCCGGCCGCCCGCTTGGCCAGGGCGGCCAGTCCCGGCACGCGCAGGGCGGCGTTGGCGACCCCGGGCGCGCGGGCGGCCAGCCGGGCCCAGCGGGGCAGCCAGCCCAGCGCGTAATGGGCGGCCGGGCGCGGCCGCCGCCGGTACCGCTGGTACAGCGCCTCGGCCTTGTAGGTGGCCATGTCCACCCCGGCCGGGCAGTCCGACGAGCAGCCCTTGCAGGACAGGCACAGGTCCAGCGACTCGGCCACCTCGGCCGCGCCGAAGCCGCCCACGAGCGTGCCGTTCGCGAGTTCCTGCAGCACCCGCGCGCGGCCGCGGGTGGAGTCCTTCTCGTCCCGGGTGGCCAGGTAGGACGGGCACATGACGCCGCCGGTCGCGGTGGTGTCGGCCCGGCACTTGCCGACGCCGACGCAGCGGTGCACGGCGGCGGACAGGTCGCCGCCGTCGTGCGGGTAGGCGAAGCCGAGCCCGGTGCGCAGCGGCCGGGCCTGCGGCACGCGCAGGTCGGCGTCCAGCGGCGCCGGGTCGACCAGCACGCCCGGGTTGAGCAGGTTGCCCGGGTCGAAGATCGCCTTGACCGCGGCCATCGCGGCGATGGCCTCGGGTGAGTACATGGCGGGCAGCAGCTCGCTGCGGGCCCGGCCGTCGCCGTGCTCGCCGGACATCGAGCCGCCGTACTGGCCCACCAGTTCGGCCGCGGCGGTGACGAACGTCCGGTAGCGGCCCGCGGCGGTCGTGAACGGGAAGTCGATCCGGATATGCACGCAGCCGTCGCCGAAGTGCCCGTAGGCCAGGCCGTCCAGGCCGTGACCGGTCATCAGCGCGGCGAAATCGCGCAGGTACGCGCCCAGGTGCGGGGGCGGCACGGCGGCGTCCTCCCAGCCGGGCCAGGCCGGCTCGTCGGCCGGGGTACGGCTGCCGAGGCCGGCGCCGTCCTCGCGCACGCGCCACAGCGCCCGGGCCGGGGCGCCGGTGACCACCAGCGAGTCCAGGCAGCCGGCGTCGGCGATGAGCCGCTCCGCCGCGGCCTGCGCCGCCGCCTCCGTGTCACCGGCGGTCTCGACGAACAGCCAGGCCTCGCCGCGGGGCAGCGCCGGGATGGACGCCGCGCCGCGGCGGGCACGGAACATCTCCACCAGCCGGGCGTCCATGCCCTCGACCGCGACCGGCTGGTGCGGCAGCAGCCCGGGCGTCGCCTCGGCGGCTTCGGGCAGGCCGGGGTAGCCGAGCACGGCCAGCGCCACCGCCTTCGGCGACGGCACCAGAGCGACGGTCGCGCCGGTCACCACGCCGAGGGTGCCCTCGCTGCCGACCAGGAACTTGGCCAGGTCCGCGCCGTTCTCCGGCAGCAGGTGCTCCAGCGAGTAGCCGGATACCTGCCGGGTGAACCGGCCGAACTCGGTGCGGATCAGGCCGAGGCGCCCGGCGACCAGGGCATCGAGCGCGGCGCCGACCACCGGCGCGGCGGCCAGGCCGTCCCGGTCCAGGCGCCGGGCCGCGATCCGCTCCCCCGCCGCGGTCAGCACGTCCAGGCTCACCACGTTGTCGGCCGTGCGCCCGTACATCAGCGCCCGGGAGCCGCAGGAGTTGTTGCCGATCGAGCCGCCGATGGTCGCCCGCGAGTGGGTGGAGGGGTCCGGGCCGAACCGGAGCCCGTGGCCGGCCGCGGCCGCGGTGATGTGGTCCAGGATCACGCCGGGCTCGACGACCGCGGTGCGCGCCTCCGGGTCCACGGCGAGCACCCGGTTCATGTGCCGGGAGAAGTCCAGCACGACGCCGGAGCCGACGGAGTTACCCGCGATCGAGGTGCCGCCGCCGCGGCTGGTGAGCGGCACCCCGGCCTGCCGGGCGACGTCCAGCGCGGCGGCCACCTCGCCGGCGTCCCGCGGGAAGGCCACCACGTCCGGCACGACCCGGTAGTTCGACGCGTCGGAGGAGTACTCGGCCCGGCGCCGCGGTGAGGCGTCGACCTCGGCCAGCCCGGCGGCGCGCAGCGCGGCGGCCAGGTCGCGGGACGGCAGGGCCGCGGCCGTCGTGCCTTCGGCGCGTGCGGTGGTCATGGTCCCGGATGTTATCTCCCGACCGCGGCCAGCGCCTTCCCCGCGGCGGCGGCCAGCGGCTGGGCCGCGGGGCCGATCGCCGGCCGGGCGGCGCGCGGCCGCCGTTCCGGTGGCGGCAGCGGGATCCGGATGTCGACGCTGTCCGGGGCGTGCCCGACGGCGGCCCGCGGCCAGTGGCCGGCGATCATGGCGAGCACCCGCCGGTTGCCGGGCAGGACGTCCATGGCCAGCGCGGTCACGCCCCGCGCCTGGGCCCGCTCAATCAGCGCCCGCATCAGCAGCGCGCCCACGCCCC
This sequence comes from Streptosporangiaceae bacterium, assembly GCA_025934635.1. The sequence goes on from JAICWX010000301.1 coordinate 4,294, forward strand.
GGCGCTGCCAGGCGTCGGCCACCACCACGCCGACATCGGTCGCCCGCGGCTCCCCCGGCCCGCCGGGAGTCCCGGGGTCCCCGGACGGGGACCGGTCGGCGGCCATGGCGTGCCCGACGATGACGCCGTCCGCGACGGCGATGATCGCGTCGACGTGGGCGGGCTTGCCGGCCATCAGGTCGAGCAGGCCGCAGGACGGCGTGACCGGGGCGAAGAACCTGAGGTAGCGGCTCTGCACGGACAGCGCGGCGAAGAATTCCCGGAGCACGGCCTCGTCCGCCGGGCGCACCGGCCGGATCGCGGCGACGGCGCACGGCCCGGAAACAGGCCCGCGGATGGCGGCGGCTCCGGCCACCTGGGTTCGGTCCATGAACTCAGGATGACCCCGGATTGCTGAGTCTGTCAACTGGACTTAGCATATGGTCATGGCACGACCCTGGATTCTCGACTACGACTCGGCTAACTGCACGATCGGCGCGACCGTGGACATCCTCGGCGAGCGGCCGACGTTCCTCGTCCTGCGCGAGGCCTTCAACGGCGTGCGCCGGTTCGACGACATGCAGCGCCGCACCGGCATGCCCCGCCAGGTCCTCAGTCAGCGCCTGGCCCGCCTGGTGGACGAGGGACTGCTGCGCAAGGTCCCCTACCAGGAGAGCGGCCAGCGCCGCCGGACCGAGTACCGGCTGACCGAGAAGGGCCTTGATCTCTACCCGGTGCTGCTGGCGCTGATGGCGTGGGGCGACAAGCACGCGGTCGGCGCGAGCGGCCCGCAGGTCCTGATCCGCCACCGGGACTGCGGCGAGCTGGTGGGGCTGCAGGTAGCGTGCGCGGCCGGGCACGTGCTGGAGTCCGCCCGCGAGGCCACCCCGGTCCCCGGGCCCGGCGCCCGCAAGATCGCCTGACGGGCGGCCGGCGTAGGGTGCTGCCATGCTGTTTCCCACCTCCCTCGTCGGCAGTTACCCGCAGCCGGACTGGCTGATCGACCGGGGCCGGCTGGCCGGCCGGTTCCCGCCGCGGGTGCGCGCCCGCGAGCTGTGGCGGGTCGATCAGGCCTACCTGGCGGAGGCGCAGGACGACGCGACGCTGCTCGCCATCCGGGATCAGGAGCGGGCCGGCCTGGACATCCTGACCGACGGCGAGGCGCGCCGGGAGAGCTACTCCAACCGGTTCGCGACCGCGCTGGACGGCGTGGACATCGACAACCCGGGCACCGCCCTCGACCGCAGCGGCCACCCGAACCCGGTGCCCCGGGTCACCGGGCCCATCAGGCGGCGGCACCCGGTCGAGGCGGACGACGTGAAGTTCCTGCGCGCGAACACCGCCGGGAACCCGCAAGCCATCAAGATCACCGTGCCCGGGCCGTTCACGATGTCGCAGCAGGCCCAGGACGACTACTACGGCAGCGCCGAGGCGCTGGCCTTCGGCTATGCCGAGGCGGTGGCCGAGGAGGTCGCCGACCTGTTCGCGGCGGGCGCCGACATCGTCCAGCTGGACGAGCCCTACCTGCAGGCCCGCCCGGATCCGGCCAAGCAGTACGGCGTGAAGGTGATCAACCGGGCGCTGGAGGGCGCGGCCGGGACCACCGCGGTCCACCTGTGCTTCGGCTACGCCGCCATCATCCACGAGCGCCCGGCGGGCTACTCGTTCCTGCCTGAGCTGGCCGCGTGCAGCTGCGATCAGGTCTCGATCGAGACCGCCCAGTCCGGGCTCGACACCTCGGTGCTGACCGCGCTGGACGGCAAGACCGTCATCCTGGGCGTGCTCGACCTGAACGACATGACCGTCGAGTCTCCCGAGACGGTGCAGGCCCGGGCGGAGCGGGCGCTGCCTTACGTGCCGGCCGAGCGCCTGGTGCTCGCCCCGGACTGCGGCATGAAGTACCTCCCCCGCGACGTCGCCTTCGGCAAGCTGACCGCGCTGACCGAGGCGGCCCGGCGGCTGCGGGCCGGGCACGCTTCCTGACCAAAGGCCTATCGCCGGGGCCAGCCGGAGGAGCACAATGATCCGGTGACTTATGGCCAGGTAGGAGCGGTGTGCCCGCAGTGCGGCCGGGCCGACGCCGTGCATTCGGTCGAGGAGCTCGCGGCGATCGCCCGCCAGCGGCTCGGGCAGTCCGGGGCCGGATACCAGGCTGACCCGGGATATCAGGGGCCGCCGGGGTATCAAGCGCAGTACGGGTATCAGGCGCAGCAGCAAGACCAAGCGCAGCACGGATACCAGGCGCAGCAGGAGTATCAGGCGCAGCAGGGATATCAAGGACCGGGATACCCTCCGCCGTCGTCCTCTGGCTTTCCGGCGCCTTCGCCGTCGTCGGGATTCCCCGCGCCCTCGCCGTCGCCGGGGTTCCCGGCACCGCCTCCGCCGCCTCCTCCCCCGCCTCCGCCGCCGGACTACGACGATTCGCGGCCGCCACCGGGGTTCAGCGGGCAGCGCCGTCCGAACCGCTGGTCGAGCAGTAACCGGTCGACGAGCAGTTCCAGCAGCGGCGACAGCGACGACTCGATCGAGGATTTCGTGTCGGGCCTGGTCATGGACGCGGCCACGAAGTACGTCGGCCGCGCGATCGGCCGCCGGCTGAAGCGAGCCTTCGAGGAGCGCGTCGGGCCGGCCATGGCGGAGCGCATGGCGCCGGCCATGGCCGGCCAGGAGGGTGTGCTGCGGGAGCAGATCGCGATCGCCGAACGCTATCCGGACCTGCGGGCCTGCATGAACGACAACGTGGTGTTCCTGGCCGGCGGCAGCCGCGTCGTACCCGTGCCGACGGCCAACCTCACCGGGGGGTTCACCCTGGCGCAGGCCGACGCGGTAGTCGCCCAGCTACGGAACGGCTGAACCGCGGGTCCAGACGCGCAGCGGCCCGATGACCCGGCCGCCGGCCGCCTGGGCCGCGGCCAGGTCAGGGCCGTTCTCGTAGCCGACGACGGGCAGGCCAGGCCGCAGCGCGGTCACGGCAGGCGCGGCGCTGCGCCATAGCATTCCGGGCTCCACGCCACCGGGCAGTCCGGCCGTGAACACGTTCGAGATTCCGGTGACCCCCGCGGCGGTGTAGGCGATGACCCCGCCCGCCAGCTCTCCGTCCCGGTAGCAACCCAGAATGGCGCAGCCTGGATCGGCCAGCAGGTCCGGCCGGAACAGCCCGGCCACGGCGTCGCCGCCGGACCAGGCGGCCTCCCACCGGGTCAGCCCGGCGGCGTCATGGACGGCCTGCCAGCGCAGGTCAGCCGCCGGCGGCGGTTCCGGTGACGGCTGCTCCGGCGGCGGCGGGTTCCAGGCCACCCAGTCGGCGTCGAAGAGCGGCGTCAGGCCAGCGGGCGCCAGGTCGAGGCGCGCGAAGCTGTCCTTGACGCCGTAAGCCCGGTCCGGGTTCCGCGCGGCCTGGGTATCGGCCGCCGTGGCGTCCGGGCTCAGGGTGATCGCGTTCGGGTAGAACGGCAGGCGGTGGCGGGGACTGAGCCACGTTCGCGCGGTGAACTCGCCGGGGTATCCGTGCGACCGGCCTACCGCGTCGCACCAGGCGGCGTTGTTCGCCGCGGCCGCACGCAGCAGAGCGTCGGGGGGCACGGTACCTCGTTAGGAAAAATGGGTCTGGGGGCGGTCGAGCGGCTCCCCGTCGAGGAAGGTGTCGACCTTCTCGTTGTAGAACGCGACCAGGCCGGCGATGGGCAGCAGCTGGCGGGTCGGGAAGTCGTACGCCCAGGCCAGGTCCTTATGGACGGTGCCGCCGGCCTGGACCGACCAGTAGCCGCTGGTGGTGCCCTTGTACGGGCACGACGTCACGGTGCCGCTGGGCACCAGGTGCTCGAACCGGACGTCGGTCCGGTTGACGTAGTAGCGCGCGGGCAGGCCGGTCTCGAACACCATCACCGCGGACTGCGAGTCGGCCAGCACCACCCCGTCGAGCTCGACGCGCACCGGCCGGCCCGAGCGCAGCGCGTCGACCCGGGTATAGGGGTCGCGGGGGTGCACGAACACCTGCTCGTCCTCCTCGAACCAGGCGTCGAGAGCGGCCCACTCGAAGCGGACCATGCCGTCGAGCCCGTCCACCGCGGCCTTGGTGACCAGCCGGGCAGCCCGCGGCCGGCGGGCCTGGCCGGCCTGGAGCGCGTGCAGCTCGACGAGCCCGCGGCCGGTCTGCTGGGTGTGCCCCTCGGAAACGAGCAGGTCAGGGCGGACGTCAGCGAGCGGGATGTAGTACTGCGGGTAGTGCGGCCACTCCCAGACATACACCGCCCGGGTCGTGTCGAGGACCTTCTCGTTCCCGAGGTAGGCCCGGACGCGGCGCGGCACCGGCGCGACGTGGTTCACCGGGACGATCGAGGCGGGATAGTCGTTCACGGGACTCCTTCTCTGCGCTTACACGTCCAGGATGAAGCGGGCGGCCGGGCTGAGCCGGGCCGATGTCTCCGGCCGGACGTACTTCCGCTGGTCGAGCTGCTGGCCGTTGGCGCGGCGGGTGAAGTAGGAGTGCAGCGCGCGCCGCGGCTGGTCGCCGCGGTTCGTGGTGCCGCCGTGCCACAGGTGAGAGTTGAACACGACCACCGTGCCGGCCGGCGCGATCAGCAGCACCTCGTCCGGATGGGGCGCGGCCGGGTCGGCCAGCGCCTCGCGGGCCCGCTGGACGAACTTGTGGGAGCCGGGCACCACCCGGGTCGCGCCGTTGTCGGCGGTGAAGTCATCGAGCAGCCAGACCGAGTTGCAGACCTGGAAGGGCCCGGGCCAGACCGGGCCGCCGTAGTCGGCGTGCAGCGGCTGGAGGCCGTGCCCGGGCAGGGCGGCGCGGAAGTTGAGCGAGGAGAGCTTGAAGTCGCCCAGCACGTGGGCGACGCAGGCCAGCATCCGGGGGTCGGTGAAGCACGGATCGAACATCGCGCCCTTGTTGGGGAGGTCCGCGAGCCGGTCGGCGCCGCTCTCCTGGTGCACCTCGAGGCCGGCCCGGTCACCTTCGGCAGCGAGGAGCTCGGCGAGCCGGGTGCGGATCGCCGTCAGCTGCGCGGCGGAGAGCACGCCGGGCAGCGGCGCGTAGCCGTCGCGGTCGAGCCGTTCCCTGGTCTGCGCGTCGATGCTGGCCCCGGTGGCGCCCAGCTCGGCCAGCGCGGTCACCATGTCCATAAGGCCCAGCCTACGGGGACGGTGATCCGGGCCCGGTCGGCGTAAGGTGTGGCAAATGCCGGACGTTATGGAGATGGTGGCCCGGGCGCGGATGAGGACGGCCGCTGAAGACTGGACGGCGGCGGCGGAACTGTGGGTGGAGGTCACCGCGGCCAATCCGGTCAACGGGGATTACTGGGCGCGGCTGGGCGAGGCCAGGTTCGGTGCGCACGACTACGCGGGAGCGCGGGAAGCGTACGAGAAGGTCCTGCGGCTAGGCGTGCGAGATACGTGGCTGGCGGATGACGCGCCGCCGCTCATGCCGGCGGAGGTCGCCTACCGCATCGCCTGCTGCGAGGCGGCGGCCGGCGACGGCGAGGCGGCGGTCGCGGCGCTCAGGGAGGCGGTCGAGCGGGGAATGCGCGACCTGGTCCGGGTCAGGACCCATGATCACTGGCAGAAACTGCGAGCCGACCAGCGGATCCGCGACCTGGTCGGCATCATCGACCCCGACAGCATGTCGCGGGATGGCGGCTGGCGCTATGACCTGGCGTTTCTCGTCCGGGAGATCAAGCGCCTGGCCTACGCGCCGTTCGCCCTCCAGCCGGAGGCAGACTTCGACCGGGCCGCCGCCGAACTGGACGCCGCGATCCCCGGCCTGACCGACCCGCAGATCCTGGTCGGCCTGATGAAGCTGGTCCGGTACCTGGACGACGGGCACGCGCGGGTCACCTGGCCGGAGGGCGACCAGACGATGTCCCGGATGCTCCCGGTCGACATGTTCATGTTCTCCGAGGGCCTGTACGTGACCGGCGCCGCTCCCGGCCGCGAGCGCCTGCTGGGCGCCCGGGTGGAGAAGATCGGCGGGCTCACCATCGACGAGGCCATGGCCGCGCTGGATCCGGTCATGCCCAGGGACAACGAGCACTGGCTCACGATGGCGTTCCCGGGGATTGTTCGGTACCCGGCGATCCTCGACGGGCTGGGCATCGATCCCGCGCTCACCGTCCGGCTCGCCGACGGGACCACGGACGAGGTCCGGCTGGAGGCCGCACCGATCGAC
>JAICWX010000567.1 GCA_025934635.1 Streptosporangiaceae bacterium
AGCGCCGGGAGATCCTGGTGCTGCTGCGGGCGGGCGAGCGGCCGGTGACCGAGCTGGCCCGGGAGCTGGGGATGACCCAGCCGGGGGCGTCCAAGCACCTGCGGGTGCTCCGGGAGGTCGGGCTGGTGCGGGATCGCAAGGCAGGCAAGCAGCGCCTGTACGGCCTTGACGCCCGCGGGCTGCGGCCGGTCCACGAGTGGTCCGGCGGGTTCGAGCGGTTCTGGAACGAGAGCTTCGGCCGGCTGGACGCGTACGTGCAGGACCTCAGGCAGGCAAGGCAGGGGGAGTGACCGATGGCAGCGACAGGACGGGACGCGCCGGCGCCGTCAGCGGCGGCCGACCGCGAGATCGTGATCTCCCGGGTCATCAGTGCCCCGCGGGAGCTGGTGTTCGAGGCGTTCACCGAAGTCCGGCACCTGTCGCGATGGTGGGGACCGGACGGGTTCACCACCACCACGCGGGCTTTCGAGTTCCGCGTCGGCGGGGTGTGGGACTTCGTGATGCACGGACCGGACGGGACGGACTACCAGGAGTGGATCTCCTGGACTGAGATCGCCCCGCCGGAGCGGATCGCGCTGCTGCACGGTGAGTCCCGCGGCGACCCGGACGCGTTCGAGTCGGTCCTCACGTTCGCGTCCGACGGCGCGGCGACCCGGATCGAGATGCGGACGGTGTTCCCCACCAGGCAGCTGCGCGACGAGGCGGCCGAGAAGTACCACGCAATCGAGGGCGGCCGGCAGACCCTGGGCAACCTGGCTGCCTACGTCACCGGGATCGCCCGGAAGGGAGTTGAGGACTGATGGCCGGAAAGGTGTTCTTCAGCGTGACGATGTCGCTGGACGGGTTCATCGCGCCGGAATCTGCCGAGGATCTGATGGGGCGGCAGTGGATGGAACTGCAGCGGTGGATATTCCCGCTGCGGTTCTTCCGGGAGAACCTGAAGCTCGGCGCGGGCGGCGAGGAAGGACGCGACAACGACATCGCGCGGGAGACGTTTGAGCGCACCGGCGCGAGCGTCATGGGCAAGCGCATGTTCGACGCCGGCGAGCAGGCGTGGCCGGAGGAGGCGCCGTTCCGCACGCCGGTCTTCGTCGTGACGCGCGAGGAGCGTGAGCCCTGGGAGCGGCCGGGCGGGACCACTTTCCACTTCGTCAACGACGGCATCGAGACCGCGCTCGACCAGGCCCGCGAGGCCGCCGGCGACCGGGATGTCCGGATCGCGGGCGGTGGCGCGACGATCGGCGAGTACGTGAACGCCGGCCTGATCGACGAGTTCTCGATCGCGCTCTCACCCGTGCTGTTCGGCTCCGGAATCCGCCTGTTCGAGGGCGTGGACGCGGGCCGCGTGGCCCTGGAGCCGGTCCGCGCGGAGCCGGCGCAGCGGGTGACCCACCTGACCTACACGGTCCGGGAGCGGTAACCGTCCCGCCCTCACGGCCGGATCGGCGACGGCGGGTAGCCGTAGTGCTGGCGGAAAACGCGGCTGAAATGGGCCGCGTCGAAGAAGCACCACCGGGCGGCGAGCGCGGCCGCGCTGCGGTTGCGCAGCGACGGGTCCGCTAGGTTCTGATCGCCGAACGGGCCGCCTCGTAAGATCGAGGCGTGACTGACGTCATCGCGCTGACCGCGCAGGGCCGCCTGCGCGGTCAGCGCGACGGCCAGGCGCTGCGGTTCCTCGGCATCCCCTACGCCGAATCCCCGGTCACGGCGGGCCGGTTCGCCGCGCCGGTGTCCCATGCCCGCTGGGACGGAGTCCGGGACGCACTCGCCTACGGCGCGACCTCACCGCAGCCCGACCGCGGGATCACGCTGATCCCGGAGCCGGTCATCGCCGGCGACAACGAGCTGAACCTGAACGTCTTCACGCCCGATCTCGGCGCGGCCGGCCTTCCCGTCCTGGTCTGGATCCACGGCGGCGGGTTCACCGGCGGCTGCAGCGCCTCGCCCTGGTACCGCGGCGGCCCGTTCGCGCGGGACGGCGTCGTCCTGGTCAGCATCAACTACCGCCTCGGCGCCGAGGGGTTCCTCGAGCTACCTGACGCGCCCGCCAACCGGGCCGTCCGGGACTGGGTCCGCGCGCTGGAATGGGTGCGGGAGAACATCGAGGCGTTCGGCGGGGATCCGGAACGGGTCACGATCGGCGGCCAGTCGGCGGGCGGCGCTGCCTGCGCCACGCTGCTCGGCGTGCCCGCGGCCCGGGGCCTGTTCCGCGCCGCGGCCTGCATGAGCGGCGGGCAGGCGCTGATGCAGACCCCTGCGGGCGCCCGCGCCGTGGCCGCTCAGATGGCCGGGCACCTGGGCACCCTGACCCAGGAGGCCCTGGAGAAGCTGTCGGCCGAGACCATCCTGACCGCCCAGGAGGCGGTATCGGCCGGCCTGGGAGCGGCGGCCGGGCGGCGGGACGCCGAAGCCATCGCCACCCTGCTCAGCGGTGGCATCTCGCTGCCCTGGGCACCCTATGCCGACGGCGAGGTCGTCACCGAGGAGCCCCTGACGGCCGCGGCCTCGTCCCGGCACCGAAGGGTGCCCCTGCTGGCCGGCGCCACGGCGCATGAGTTCAACATGGCATGGCTAGCGGCGGACTGGATCACCGCGGCCATCGCGGCCGACGGGCTGGCTCAGGCCGGCGTCCCGGCACCGGCCGTCGCCGCCTACGTCGACCAGGCCGGATCGCCCCCGAGCCAGGTGGTGGGCCAGGCCGTCACCGACCGGGTGTTCCGCGTCCCCGCCCAACAGCTGGCCGCGGCCAAGACGGCGGCGGGCGGTTCCGCCTTCAGCTATGACTTCCGCTGGACCGCGCCGGCCGGCCCCTTGCCTGGCCTGGCCTTCCACTGCATCGACGTCCCGTTCTTCTTCGACGCCCTCGCCGAGCCCGGCGTGACCGAGGCCGTCGGCCCGGCGCCTCCCCAGGACCTGGCCACCCGCGCGCACGGCGCCCTGGTCCGCTTCGTCGCCGACGGCGATCCCGGCTGGGACGGTTTCGGAGCTGACCGCAGCCCGGTCATGGTCTTCGCCGAGACCTCCAAGGTCCGCGAGAACCCGCTCGATCTCGAGCGAACCGCCTGGACCCGCTAGCCTCACCTTTCCCATAAGGCGGCAATACCGCCGGACCGTTGCCGCACCAACGTGCAGTGGTCATCCATTTCCATCTGCGATGGCTCTCAGCCGTCGGTCCTCACTCACGAGGTGGGCAGGTGTTCCCACCGGGGCACGGAAAGGCACCAGCATGACGATAAAGCCATATAACAGCAAAGGAATCGTCCTCGTACTGGCCTGCGCGGCGCAGTTCATGGTCGTGCTCGATATCGCGATCGTCAATGAGGTTTCCTCAGCGACTTTACGTGATCATCTTGTACAGGTATTGGACTAGGGCGGAGGCGCGCTGTCGCCGGTCGGCAGGTCCGGGTGCTGCCGGTTACGTACTCGCGGATGGGCTGCCTGCTGGATTCGCTGGACCGTGGCTACCGGGTGCTGGGATTTGCTCCTCCAGTTACTGGAGGAGCAAGACTGACGCCATGGAGAACGACGGACCTCTTCTGACAATCGGTGAGCTGGCCAGACGTGCCGGCGTGCCGGTGCGCACCATCCGGTTCTGGTCGGATAGCGGGCTGGTGCCGCCGGCCTCGCGGA
>JAICWX010000027.1 GCA_025934635.1 Streptosporangiaceae bacterium
GCAGCAGGTCGTTCATCCGCTGGATGTCGTGCGGGTGCAGGCCGATGGTGGGCTCGTCGAAGACGTAGGTGACGTCGGTCAGCGATGAGCCGAGATGGCGGATCATCTTGGTGCGCTGCGCCTCGCCGCCGGAGAGCGTGCCGGCCGGCCGGTCGAGGCTCAGATAGCCGAGCCCGATCTCGGTGAACGAGTCGAGGGTCTGCCGCAGCGCCTCGAGCAGCGGCGCGACCGACGGCTCGTCCAGGCCGCGGACCCATCCGGCCAGGTCGCTGATCTGCATCGCGCACGCGTCGGCGATGCTGATCCCCTTGATCTTCGAGGACCGGGCATGGGTGGCCAGCCGGGTGCCGTCGCAGTCCGGGCAGGTGGTGAAGGTGACCGCCCGGTCCACGAACTCCCGGATGTGCGGCTGCATCCCCTCCTTGTCCTTGGAGAGCATCGACCGCTGGATGCGCAGGATCAGGCCCTCGTAGGTCATGTTGATGCCGGCGATCTTCATCCGGACCGGCTCGTGGTGCAGGAAGTCGTGCAGTTCCTTCTTGGTGAACTGGCGGACCGGCTTGTCCGGGTCGCAGAAGCCCGACTCGCTGTAGAGCCGCGAGTTCCAGCCGCCCCCGGTGTAGCCGGGGGCGGTGATGGCGCCTTCCTTGAGCGACTTGCTGTCGTCGTAGAGCTGGGTCAGGTCGATGTCGGTCACGGAGCCGCGGCCCTCGCAGCGCGGGCACATGCCACCGGTGATGCTGAAGCTGCGCCGCTCCTTCACGGTCTTCCCGGCCCGCTCCAGCTTGACCGCGCCCGCTCCGCTGATCGAGGCGACGTTGAACGAGAACGCCTGGGGCGAGCCGATGTGCGGCCGCCCCAGGCGGCTGAACAGGATGCGCAGCATCGCGTTGGCGTCGGTGGCGGTGCCGACCGTGGAGCGCGGGTCGGCGCCCATCGGCTGCTGGTCGACCAGGATCGCGGTCGTCAGCCCGTCGAGCACGTCGACGTCGGGCCGCGCCAGCGTCGGCATGAAGCCCTGCACGAAGGTGCTGTAGGTCTCGTTGATCAGCCGCTGCGACTCGGCCGCGATCGTGCCGAACACCAGGGAGCTCTTGCCCGAGCCGGAAACGCCGGTGAACACCGTCAGCCGGCGCTTCGGGAGCTCGAGGCTGACATCCTTGAGGTTGTTCACGCGCGCGCCGTGCACGCGGATCCGGTCGTGGCTGTCGGCCGGCCTCGTAGCCTTGCTCATCGCGTCTCCCTCTGTCAATGTCCCCGGCCTGCCAATATCCCCGGCGCGCCCGGCCGGGAGCCGGGGACTGCGCTCATCGGTCCTGCAGCAGCCCGAGGACGTTACCGTCGGGGTCGGTGACGGTGGCCACCAGGCGGCCGCCGCCGACGTCGCGCGGGGCCTCCTTCACGACGGCACCGGCCGCGGTCACCTCGGCCAGCTTCGCCTCGATGTCCGGCACGTGCCAGTAGGCGACCGGCGAGGTCATGCCCTGCTGGGCGCCGTTCGGCACCAGGCCGATGTGCTGGCCCTCGGTGTCGAAGCCGACGTAGTAGGGCGCGTCGTGCTGCGGCTGCAGGCCGAGCAGGGCGGCGTAGACCGCCTTGGCCTTGTCCACGTCAGTCACGGGATGCAGGACGGTCTTGATGCCCTGGGTGATTGAGCTGGTCATCGGTAACTCCTCGAGTGGTGGTCAGGTCGACGGCCGTATCGCTGCGGCTATCGATTTGCCTCTTCCAGGAGTATGCCGGCGATCACCGGGCGGAGGCTTCTCGATTCCTGACCGGTCGGGTCACCTGCTTCGCCACGCAGGCCGGCATGCCCGCCGTGGGGGTCGCCCCGTCGCGCCGGTAGACGCTGGGGGGCACGCCGACCAGTTCGGTGAAGCGGGTGCTGAAGGTGCCCAGCGATGAGCAGCCGACCTCGAAGCAGACCTCGGTGACGCTGAGGTCGCCGCGCCGCAGCAGCGCCATCGCGCGCTCGATCCGCCGCGTCATCAGGTACGAGTACGGCGCCTCGCCGTAGGCGGCCTTGAACTCGCGGCTCAGGTGCCCGGCCGACATGTGCACGCCGCGGGCGAGCGCCTCCACGTCCAGGGGCTGGGCGTACTCCCGGTCGATCCGGTCACGGACGCGGCGCAGCCGCGCGAGGTCGCGCAGGCGCTCCGCCTCCGCGGGTCTGCTCGTCACCTGCGTATTTTACCCCGGTGCCCCCTCACCGGGCCCGGCCCGTTTGTCGTGAGATGCTGGCAGCCAGCCGACTTACAGGGAGAAGCATGCCGAAGCCGACGATCGTTCTTGTCCACGGGGCCTGGGCAGATGGATCGAGCTGGAATGCCGTGTCGACCGAACTCCAGGGCCAGGGCTTTACCGTTCTCACCCCGCCCAACCTCCTGCACGGGGTGGCGGGCGACGCCGCCTACGTCGCCTCGTTTCTCACCCAGCGCACCACCGGTCCCGTGGTCCTGGTCGGCCACTCCTACGGCGGCGTGGTGATCACCAACGCCGGCGCGGCCGGCGGCGACGTCAAGGCCCTCGTCTACGTCGACGCGTTCATCCCCGAGGTGGGCGAGACCACCTTCCAGATCCTCGGCGGCTCGGGCTCCGCGTTCGACGTTCCCGATCCGACCGCCGTGTTCGACATCATCGGCTACCCCGGAGCCCCGGAAGGGGACGCCGAGGCGTTCCTCAAGCCGGCCACCGTCCACGAGTCGTTCGCGCAGGACCTGCCCGAGGCGGACCGGTGGCTGATCGCCGCCAGCCAGCGCCCGATCACCCTCGGCGCGAACACCGCGGGGACGGAGAGCACGGCCTGGAAGACCATCCCCAGCTGGACCGTGATCGGGACCGAGGACCGTGTCATTCCCCCGGCCACGCAGCGCAGCATGGCGGAGCGGGCCGGCTCGACCATCACCGAGGTCGCGGGATCGCACGTGTCGATGGTGTCCCATCCCCAGGCCACGATCGACGCCATCCTGGCGGCCGTCGCCGCCATCGGCAGCTAGGGAGCAGCGCCGATGCCGGCCCGGCCCGTCGCACTGATCACTGGCGTCGGGCGCACGGCCGGCATCGGCGCGGGCATCGCGGCCCAGCTGGCCGCGTCCGGCTGGGATATCGCCTTCACCTACTGGACCGCTTACGACACCAGGATGACCTGGGGCGCCGAGGCCGGCGCGACCGGCGCCATCGAGGGCATCCTCACCGGGCACGGCGCCGCCGCGGTGGCCATCGAGGCCGACCTCACGGACACTAGTGTCCCGGCGCGCATCTTCGACGTGGCCGAGGAGCGGCTCGGCCCGGTCACCGCGCTGGTGGTCTGTCATTGCGAATCGGTCGCCTCCGGGCTGCTGGACACCACGATCGAGAGCTTCGACCGGCACTTCGCCGTCAACACCCGCGCCACCTGGCTGCTGATCCGCGAGTACGGGCAGCGCTTCCGCGGGGACCCGGGGACGGGACGGATCATCAGCCTCACCAGTGACCACACCGTCGGCAACCTGCCGTACGGGGCCAGCAAGGGGGCCGCCGACCGGATCACCCTGGCGGCCGCGCACGAACTGGCTCACCTCGGCATCAGCGCCAACGTCGTCAACCCGGGCCCGGTGGACACCGGCTGGATGACCGACGAGATCAAGGCGGGCGGCATCCGCCAGACGCCGCTCGGCCGTCTCGGCACACCGCAGGACACCGCGCAGCTGGTGGATTTCCTGTGTTCACCGCGGGGGCAGTGGATCAACGGCCAGCTCCTGATGAGCAACGGCGGCTTCGCCTAGCGAACGGGCAGTCCCGGCCAGCCGGCGGCCTGCGCCTCTTATGTACCTTGACGGTTACGTAACCATCTTGCTACATTCAACCTATGGAAGCTGTGCTGCGGGCACTGGCGGATGAGAGCCGGCGGACGGTGGTCGAGACGCTGGCGGCCGGCCCGGCCACGGCGGGCGAGCTGGCGGCGTTGCTGCCGATCGCCCGGCCGGGGGTGTCACGGCATCTGCGGGTGCTGCGCGAGGCGGGGCTGGTGCAGGTGCGCCAGGACGCGCAGCGGCGGGTCTACAGCCTCAGCCCCGGACCGCTCGCCGAGGTCGATGAGTGGCTGGGGCGGTACCGGGCCTTGTGGGAGCACCGGCTCGATGCCCTGCACACCGAGATAGCCCGGGGCCAGCGGGAACGAAGGAGCACCACATGACCGGCAACCAAGCCGCGGGCAACCGCATCGTCGGCACCCTGCGCACCGCCGATGGCACGGGCATCGTGCGGATGGAGGACCGTTTCGACACCGGCATCGACGACCTGTGGTCGGCGCTCACCGATCCCGGCCGCCTGGCCCGCTGGATCGGCGAGTTCGAGGGCGACCTGCGCCTGGGCGGCGAGTTCCGGGCCCGCTATTTCGACGGCTGGGAAGGCACCGGGCGGGTGGAAGCGTGCGAGCCGCCGCGGCACCTGCTGGTGCTGACCAGGCAGGCCGGCCAGGACGATGAAGGAACCGTGGAGGCCACGCTGACCGCCGACGGCGACCAGGCCATCCTGGTCGTCGAGGAACGGGGCATGCCCGTGAACCTGCTCGCCGCCTACGGTGCCGGGATCCAGGTCCACGTCGAAGACCTCGCCGCCCACATCGCCGGGCAGGAGCGCTGCGATGTCGAGACGCGGTGGAGGGAGCTCCTGCCGGCCTACGAAGCCCTGGCCGCCAAGGTCCGGTAGGGGTCCCTAGGGACGGGCGAGACCGTCGATCATCAGGCCGACGGTGAAGTCGAAGCGGTCGTGGCCGGTGCCGGCCGTCAGCTCGGCGGCGTAGCGCTTGCTCTGCGGGTAGGTGTCGGGCAACGCGGCGAGCCGGCGCATGAGTTCCGCCCGGCTGACCACCCAGCCGTTCTCCTCGCTGGTGGCCTGCTTGCCCACCAGGGAGACTTCGAGGCTGTAGGCGTTGACGTAGAGGAACAGCGAGTCGATCGCCCAGGCCGCGGTCTGCGGAGCGACGCCCCCGGCGAGCAAGATGGCGAGCATTCCCTCGCTGACGCGCATCGTGTCCAGGTTGGACGGCGCGACGGCGAAGGCGGCCCGGGAGATGCCGGGGTAGCGCAGGTACTGGTCGCGCAGCTGGGCACAGACGCTGATGGCCTGCTGCCGCCAGGCGGCGGGGTCGGCCGCGGGCAGGTTTATCTCGGCGCACAGGCGGCCGATGAGCAGCTCGTCCAGGTCCTCCTTGTTGACCACGTGAGCGTAGAGCGATGACGGGCCGGTCTCCAGCGCGGTCGCGACCCGCCGCATCGTCAGGGCTTCGTATCCCTCTCGCTCCACGATGCCGAAGGCGGTGCGGATGATGGCGTCGACGGTGATCGGCTGCTTGCTGCCGCCGGACGGGCCGCGCCGGGCCGCCGGGGTGCTCGCACCGGTGCCGGGCTGCTGGTGGCGCTCGGCGCGCCGTCGCAGCGGAGTAGGTGGCATGCCCGCATAGTAGCCGATGGGCGAACGGTGTTCTACAGCATAAAGAACAGTGTTCGTATTGATAAGAACATTGATCTGATGTAGAACAGTGTTCGTGCCTACTGACCAGCGCTCATCCCAGGCGCTCACTACCAGCACGCTGCCGCAGCGCACCGCGTGGCTCGTCCTCGTCGTCGTGGTCCTGGCCGACGTCATGGACCTGATCGACTCCAGCATCGCCAACCTGGCCGGGCCGTCCATCCGCGCTGACCTCGGCGGCGGCCAGGTGACGGTGCAGTGGGTGCTGAGCGCCTACACCGCGGCCTTCGCCCTCGGCCTGGTCACCTCGGGCCGGCTCGGGGACCTGCTCGGCCGCCGGCGGCTGTTCCTGATCGGCATGACCGGCTTCACCGCGGCCTCGCTGGCCTGCGGTCTGGCCCCCGCTGCGGCCTTCCTGATCGTCGCCCGCACGCTGCAGGGACTGTTCGGATCGGTCATGATCCCGCAGGGCCTGGCCCTGATGACGGTCGTGTTCTCGCCCCCGAACCTGCGCAAGGCACTGACCCCGGTCGGCCCGATCATGGGCGTGGCCACCGTCGCCGGGCCCATCCTGGCCGGGTGGCTGCTCCACCTGGACC
Source organism: Streptosporangiaceae bacterium (assembly GCA_025934635.1). Next base: position 6,051 of record JAICWX010000027.1, read on the forward strand.
TGTTCGGCAGCCAGTGGCGCTCCATCTTCCTGGTCAACCTCCCGTTCGGCATCATCGCCGCCGCGCTCGCCTGGCGCGTCCTGCCCCGCCGCGGCGGGGAGGACCCGGCCGCCCGCCTCGACCTCACCGGCGTCGGGCTGCTCACCGCGGCCTCGGCCCTGCTCATCATCCCGCTCATCCAGGGACGCGATCTCGGCTGGCCCGCCTGGACGTACGCCATGATGGCCGCGGCGGTCGTCCTGCTCGCCCTGTTCGTCGTCTCCGAACGCCACAGCCATCACCCGGTTATCGCCCCGTCGCTGTTCCGCAAGCGCAGCTTCGTCGTCGGCCTGATGATCGTGGCCGGGTTCTTCGCCTCCCTCAGCGCGTTCGTCCTCGTCATCAACCTGCTGCTGCAGCTGGGCATGGGATGGACGCCGCTGCGCACCGGCCTCACGCTGATCCCCTGGGCCCTCGGCACCGCCGTTGCCGTCCTGTTCGCAGGCGCCGTGCTGGCCGAGAAGCTGGGACGCGCCAGCCTGCACCTGGGGCTGTCCATCGCCGTGCTCGGCATGCTCGCCCTGTGGTGGTCCATCGCCCACTGGGGCGCCGGCATCACCGCCTGGAAGCTCGCGCCCGCGCTGCTGCTGACCGGCCTCGGCTCCGGGCTGGTGTTCGTCCCGCTCTTCGGCTTCATCCTCGGCGACGCCGCCAGTGAAGAAGTCGGCACCGGCGCGGGACTGCTCAACGCCATCCAGCAGTTCGCCGGCGCCATCGGCGTGGCTGCCCTCGGCACGGTGTTCTTCGCCCGGGTCGGGCACCCGTCCGTCCGCTCCTACTTCGCCGCCGCCGAACTGGTCTTCGGCATCGCGGCGGGCCTGTACTTCCTGACGCTGCTGCTGGTGAGCCCGCTGCCCCGGCACGCCCAGCAGCCGCACGGCTGAGGCTGACCGGCCCGTGAGTCCGGTAGTGAACCCACGCCACGTATGACCGGCCACGCTCTGTTCGGGGGGCTCATCTGGTGCTATTCGATTAGACGTTCGCTGGCTGCCCTTTCCCTGGTCAACCGGGTCAGGGCTACCCCCGTCAAGACCAAGGCGATGCCCGCGAGCACGGTCGCGGTGATGGTCTCGCTGAGGACCAGGACGCCCAGCACGATGGCGACCACCGGAACCAGGTAGGTCACGGTCGAGGCGACGGTGGCCCCTTCGCTGGTGATGATCTGGTAATTCAGCACGTACGCGATCCCGGTGCCGAGGATTCCCAGCACCGCTACCGACGCGAGGTCTTCAGCGGTGATACGCGGCAGCTGCACTCCGGAAACCGGTAGCGCCAGGGCGAGCATCACCGCGGCTACGGCGAGCTGGCAGGCCGACAGGACGACCGGGCCGATACCCCGGCGGGCCAGGTAGCGGTCCATGTAGATATAGCTGACCGCGTAGCTGACCGACGCCGCCAGGCACTCCAGGCCGCCCGCCGAGACCAGCCCGGACGCGCTACGCCAGGGCGTGAAGATCAGCACCGCACCGGCAAAGCCGAACACCAGCCCGGCCGCCTGCCAGCCCGTGACGGTCTGCTGGTGCCGCACCGCCAGGGCCAGGACCACTGTCCACAGCGGCGTGGTCGCGTTGATGATCCCGGCGGTGGAGGAGTCCACCTGCTGCTCAGCCACGGCGAACAGCAGATACGGGGCCGCGTTGGCGAACAGCGCCGCCACCGCGATATGACCCCACACCGGCCCTGGGCGCGGAATCGCCTCGTGTCGCAGTCCCACGATGGCGAACAGGACCGCCGCCCCCAGGGCCAGCCGGGCCAACGTGACCTCGACGGGCGAGAAGCCCCGGTCGGCCAGCTTGATCCACAAGAACGCCGACCCCCAGATCAGCGCGAGCAGCGCGATACGAGGGAGCGCCGAACGTCTCACCGCTACCCGGCCGGCGCGTCGTATAGCAAGCCGGTCATGTCGCTCTCATCATGCTGACCGACTGTAGCGACCGGCCCCGGCAGCAGAGAAGGCCACTCCGCACGGCCTGGGCAGAAGCTGATGTGCATCCGAGCTTTCCGGTCTAACTCGCCGGTCCGACGTAAATGTCGTGGTGGCTTGATAGGTTCCCGGGCAGCTGCAACTTACAGAAGATGCGCAACCGGGGAGGCCCCGTGGGTGAGACGATAGCTGAGCACGTTGCCCGGCAGTTCCGGTCGGCCTTCGCCGAGGGGACGTTCACGCGGGTGGATGTGCTGGGGTGCGGCGATGATTCGGCCGTAGGCCCTGGGCAGACTGCGGTCCGGGGGTACATTGACCGGGCGAGCGGCCCGGATGAGGACTGGGATAGCCGGGAAGCACTTGATGGCTTCGCCAGGGCCAACAGCGACGGGATCGAGAAGCTGCGTGATGGCCTGCTCGGGTCCGTCGTGTGGGTCGAGTTCATTGATGGTCGATCGGACCGGCAGGCTGAACCGTATAGCCCGGGTTGGGGCAGCACCAGATTGTGGTGCACCTCGCGCCCTGGTCCTGGTGGTCAGTCGTCCTGATCGCCGCCTGCTGTGCAGTGGATGGCCCGCGTCCGGTCCGGGCAGGCTCCCGCCTGGCTCTTGGTCTCTGACCGGAGTGCCCGCAGAGGTCTCCGGGATCATGCATGACTTCGCGTGTGCGTTCGCCAGGTGCTTCTACCTGTACTCGTTGTCCTGCGGCCTGAGTGTGGCCCGGCGCGAACTGGAGGAGGAGACCGGTTATCGCGCGGGGCGGGTGGAGCAGCTGATTGCGTTTCAGCCCCCGGGCAGGGACGGTCGATGGGGAGCTTTTCGCGTTCGTGGGGCGGGATCCGGAGCCGACCGAGGTTAACGAGGCCGCCCGGATTGAACGGGTGTCGCTCGCATCGGTGGCCGGGATGATCGCGGCTGGGGATATCTGGAATGCCGGGTCACTGGTGCCGCTTTTGCGGTTCTTGATGGACGGCGGCTAGCGGTGGACGAGGACCAGGTGCTCGGCCTCGTCTAGGGCGAGGTGCCATGGATAGGTCTCGATGAGGTTCCCGCCGGTGCGGGGCGGGTGGGGCTGGAAGCCGCCGGGGCCTAGCAAGATCCGGACGCCTTCGGCGCGGAGGGCATCAACGCTGCGGCGGAAGGGCGTGCGGCCAGCTAGCGCGGTGTTGACGAAGGGCAGGACCACGACCGGGACGTCTAGGCCGGTGGCCTCGGCGAGGACTCCGAGGGCATAGGTGTCGCTGATGCCCAAGGCCCATTTGTTGATCGTGTTGTAGGTGGCCGGGGCGACGGTGATCGCGTCGGGTATCTGCGAGCGGGGGGTGCCTGGCTTGCTGTACTGGCTACGGACGGGGCCGCCGGTGGCTTTCTCGGTGGCGGCCTTGTCGAAGAAATCGACGGCGGCGGGGGTGGCGATGACCTGGACCGTCCAGCCGCGGTCCTGGGCGAGCTGGACGAAGGTGCCGATGGCGGTGGCCGGGCCTGCGCCGCACACGACGATGGACAGGACGCGTCCGCGGGCATCCTGAGTCACCGGATGATCCCGGCCTGAACGGCGAACTCCTCGGCATCGCGCCGGACGCTGGGCGGGGCCGAGGTGAGCAGTCCGGCCGCGACATGATGAACGTCAGCGGACAGGGCGAAGGCGTGGAGCTGGTCGTCGCCGTCGAGCAACTGGCAGGCGGCGCCCAGGCGGCCGAGCAGGCCGGACAGAAAGGGGATCAGGTCCGCGTAGCGGCAGGCCTGGTACTGCCGCCGAGCGTCATCGACGGCAACGACGAGCGCCGGGAGGTCGGGCGCGGCTTGCAGGGCTGCCGGGTCCGCAACGTGCCCGGTAAGAACAGATGCGAGTGCCTCGGCATCAACAGCAGGCCTGGGCTGCGGGATACCGTCGAGAATGGCGCTGACCATCGTTGCGCCGGTGAGCCCGACGAAGGTACGGCGTCGCACTGGGTCATCCTCCTGCCTGTCCCTCTCATCGAGGGTAAACAGGCGTGGGGCGGAAGGCACCACCGGTACCTGGAGGGGTCCGGGTCGCTGCTGCGGGGCCAGCCCGAGGGGGCGAGGCCGCGCTGAGCCTGGCCGCGTTCGTCCTCGGCCGTGACTAGGACCAGCCAGCCCTGCCCCGAGGGTGGGTGATGGTGTGAGCTACCAGTCCGCCACCGGCCTACGGTGCTTCACCTTGGCCCTGGGCGCGGTGTTCGCGCCTACGCCCGAGGAAGCTGACCAGTTCGCCAGCGCGCATGGTTTATGGGACCGGCGGCCGGACGGCACCTGGGGCCGCGAGGCCACCCAGGCGCACGCGCAGCTCTGCGAGGACCATCAGGCGGCGTACCGCCGGCACCGGGAAGGAGGTGACCAGTCATGAGGTTCAGCATCGGGGGCGGGCCCGTCCGCGTGTATGGGGGCCGCAGTCGCCAGCAGGTGCGGCGCGACCGCCAGGCCCGCAAGGCCCGCCGTCAGTACCGGCGGGAGCGGGACCGGGCGCTGATGCGCTCGATCGCGGATGCCGCCAGCCGCTGGCGGGCGGGCCAGGCGAGCGGGCGTGACAAGACGGTGGTGGTGTTCGCGGTGGCGAGCGCTGCCGTGCTGCTGCTCGCCGTCCTGGTGATCGCGGTGGCGACGGCCTGAAGACAGCGAGACGCCCCGCCAGCTCACCGGCTGGCGGGGCGTCGTGCTGCCTGGGCGGACTAGCTGCCGTTCTTCATGCGGGCGGTGAAGGACCGCCACGCCTCGGGGGTGACGGGCAGCTTCGGCCCGCCGGGGTCCTTGCTGTCGCGCACGGCGATCTGCTCGCCGCGCTGGCCGACCTCGACGCAGTTGCTGTTGCTGTTGCTGTAACTCGATTTCCGCCATGACGGGCGGGTCTTGATCATGATCATCTCCTGGATAGTTCTTTCGCGCTTGCCTGGATGAGGGCACTGGAGGCTGCCTCGTTCAGGGCCGCGTCCCAGACGGCCTCGAAAGCGTCTGCGTACTGCGTGACCTCGGCTGGCTTGTCCAGGTAGAGGTCCCCGGTGTAGCCGTCTACGTAGACCGTGGGCGGCTCGGAGTCGGTACCGTCGCCGTTGGCCGGGAACCGCAGGATGACGAACGGCCCGGTCATCATGCCGTGGTGCAGCCCGGCGCTGAACGGCACCACGCGCAGCCGGACGTTCGGCAGCCCGGCCACGTCGGCCAGGGCGTCGAGCTGCCCGGCCATCACTTCCCGGCCGCCGACCTGGCGGCGCAGGATGGACTCGTTCATGGCCACGCGCAGCTCCAGCGGCACGAAGGGCCGCCGGATCAGCACCTGACGTGCGATGCGCAGTTGCACGCGGCGGTCTATCTCCTCGGCGTCCGTGCCGGGCTTGCCTGCCTCGATCACGGCGCGGGCGTACCCCTCGGTCTGGAGCAGGCCCGGCACCAGCTCGGGCTCGTACCAGGCCAGGTGGGAGGCTGCTTCCTCCAGGCCCAGGTACACGTCGAAGTTCTCGGGGATGACATCGCCGTAGGCATGCCACCACCCCTTTGCCTTCGTCGCCTTCGCCAGCCCCATCAGGGCTCCGGTGAGGTCCGGCGGCGCGGCGTAGATCCGGCACATCAGCTCCACGTCGTGACTGCGCAGGCTGGTCTGCCCGGTCTCGATTCGCCAGATCTTGGTCTCGGACCACGATCACGACCAGCCGGCGCGGCCCGGACAGCAGGTCGGTCAGCGCGGCGATGAGCTGGAATCGGTTGCGGCTGCGCGCCGGGACCGCCCCGGTCAGCGCGGTCAGCAGCTCATCGGCGACCAGCCGCATGGTCGGCTTGGACGGGAACGCCAGCGTGCAGACGCTCACATCGCCGGAGGATCTCCCGGGGCCAGGCGCCGCGGGGTCCCGGAGCCGTTCCAGCGCGGCCTCGACCGCGTACGTCTTGCCGGTCCCGGCCGGGCCGTGCACCACGCCGGTGGCCAGCTCGCCGATCAGGTCGTCGATGATCTGGCCGGTCAGCTGGTACTGCCGGGTAGGCAGGGTAGCGGCGCCGGGAAGGTTCACGAACTGCTGCGGCATCAGCTCTCCTGGTCGGCATGCGGCGGCTGGGTGGGGTCGGTCAGCCCGAGCAGGTTGCTGCGGGCCTTGCGGCGCAGCAGCACGTCGCCGCGGCGGGCGGCGAGCTCGCCGCCGACGGCCGGCGGCAGCACCCGGGACTCCTCGGCGCGGGTCTGGTCGCGGGACAGCGGGGCCAGCTCGGCCCGGGCCCGCGCGGATGCCTTGCGCCGCTCGGCGGACAGCCGCTTGCGTTCGCGGGCGGCGTTCTCCAGGAACGCCGTGGTCTGCTCCGGGGACAGCCGGGTCGCCGGGCAGGCGGTACACAGGTGCTCCGCGCCGAGGTAGACCTCGATGCTGCGGTCATCGTGCGGCATATACCGGATCTGCACCCGCTGCCCGCCCCGGCCCGCCAGCTCCGGGGCGATGTAGGCCAGGCCGCCGAACCGGATCCGTCCTTGCCGATGATCCGCTCCCCGCTGGCCAGCAGCAGGTGCCGCAGCTTCCCGGCGCTGATGCGGTGCAGCGGGCCGGGATCGTCCTGCCACGCCTGCAGCGGCGTGCGGCCGTCCAGCCCGTCGTGGGGCCGCTCGTTGTTGTACCAGTCCGCCCACTGGCCGAACAGCCCGGCGAAGGCCTCGATCGGCAGCGGCGTCACCGGGTCGCCGGCCGCGCGCATCCGCGCGGCGAACCGGTCATCCAGCGGCCCGTACAGGCGCCCGGCCGCATCCCTCGGGCCGCCGGTGAACCCCGGAAGGCCGCACAGCAGGGTCTGGTCGATGGTCCGGTGGACGCGCTCGATCTTCCCCTTCCGGTGCGGCTGGAATGCGGGCAGCCGCCGCGGTTCGATACTCAGCGCGGCGAACGCGTCGCGGACCGCCTCGGCGGCGAACTCCAGGCCCCGGTCGATCCGCACCCGGTCCGGGACCGCGCCGAACGGGCCGCGGTCCGGGTCGTGCACCAGGGCCATCCGCACCGCGGTCAGCACCGTGCCCGTATGCGGGGTCAGCGCGATCGCCCACCCGGCCAGCACCCGGGTCGCGTCGTCGATCACCGACGTCAGCCACGGGCAGCACGCCGCGCCGCGCGGCGGCATCACCAGGATGGGCAGCTGCTTGTGATCCATCTCCCAGGTCTGGTTACGGTGCCCGGCCGGGCGGGTCAGGTAGACGCCCGCGGCCCGCTGCCCCTGTTCCCCCTCAGCCCACGCCGCGGCCTGCGCCGCGGTCAGCTCGCGGCGGAACGCGCGCTGCAAGGTCCGCTCGGTGACTGGCCGCGCCCCGCGCCAGCCGTCCCGCAGCGACGCCGGCACCGGCACCCCCGCGGCCAGCACCACCGGCGCGTCCGGACTGGCCAGCACCGCCTGCCGGGCCCGGTGCACCGCAGCCACGTTCCCGCGGTACCGCGTGTATGCCTCCCGGTCGACCTCGCTGAGCTGGTACAGGACCCGTCCCGCCCCGGCAGTGGGCTGGCCGGCGGGCAGGCGCAGCCACCGCCATACCGTCCGCTCCCGCACCCCGAGCCCAGAGGCGGCCAGCCGCACATGCGCCGCCGTCAGCTCCCCGCTGGCCCGCAGCTGGCCGAGCCGCTCGACAGCCGCCTGGCGGCGCTCCGGGTCAGCCCGCTTCCCGCCGATGCACCTCACCGCCTTCGATCCGCCTGGCCCGGCCGGCCAGTTGCGGGTACGTACCGCCCCGGTGACCGGTTCACCGCCCGCCCGGCCGGCCGGTATCCACAGCACCATAGAGGCCAGGTCCCGGCACTGGGGGTCAGTCCTGATCAGTTGGGGTGCCGTTAACGGTGCTGTCACCTGACCCAAACGGCGATGGGTGGGACCGTTGACCTGGGCTATCGCAAGGAGCTGACGTCTGCGGCATGATGTGCCGTCATGGAGCGTCCGCCGGTGGGCATGGATGAGCTGTGGCGGCCGCTATGATACGTGGTGCCGGATGAAGCTCCGGCGGGCTGCGCGCCCGAACCGCCACGACGGCTGATGGCTTCTACCGGGAGTGAACTCTCCTGGCAGGCCGCCGTCGGCTCCTGCCAGGACGTACCTGGCAGGAGCGGTGATGAACATCTACTACGTCGCGGCCATCTGGCTCGGCATGGCCCTGATCGCCTCCGTCGTCAGCATCCGCCTGGCGGTGCCCGCCGCACTGATCGAGATCGTCGTCGGCGCGCTGGCCGGGAACATCCCGGGCCTGCGCGAGCACGTCACCGAGACCGACGTCGTAGTGTTCCTGGCCAGCGTCGGCTCCCTGGTGCTGACCTTCCTGGCCGGAGCCGAGATCGACCCGGTGTCCCTGCGCGGGCACTGGAAAGCCAGCCTGTCCATCGGCGCGGTCTCCTTCGCCCTGCCGTTCGCCGCCGCGTTCGGGTTCTGCGGCCTGGTACTCGGCTGGGACCTACACGCCGCCGAGATCGGCGGGATCGCGCTCAGCACGACCTCGGTCGCGGTGGTGTACGCGGTCATGGTCGAGACCGGCCTGAACCGGCACGACCTCGGCAAGCTCATCCTCGCCGCGTGCTTCGTCACCGACCTGGGCACCGTGCTCGCGCTTGGCGGCCTGTTCGCCAGCTACGGCTGGCTGCTGCTCGTTTTCGTCGTGGTCAGCGCGGTCACCGTGGCGGTGCTGCCCCGGCTGGTCCGCCTGGCCATCAGGCACTTCGGGCACCGGGTCTCCGAGCCGGAGATCAAGCTGCTGCTGGTGGTGCTGTTCGGGCTCGGCGGGCTGGCCACCCAGGCCGGCAGCGAGGCGGTGCTGCCCGCCTACGTGGCGGGCCTGGTCGTAGCCGGGGTGTTCCTGCACGACCGGGTGCTGATGGACCGGCTGCGCTCGATCGCCTTCGCGCTGCTCACCCCGTTCTTCTTCCTGCGCGCCGGCACGCTGATCTCCGCCCCGGCGCTGATCGCCGGCGCTGGCGTCATCGCGGTCCTGCTGCTGGTCAAGCTGGCCGCCAAGCTGATCGGCGTCTGGCCCGTGGCTGCCGTCTTCAAGCTGCCGCCCCGCGAGCGCGCCTACACTACGCTGCTGATGGCCACCGGGCTGACCTTCGGCTCCATCTCGGCGCTGTTCGGCCTGACCCACCACCTGATCGACAAGGCCCAGTACACCGAGCTGGTCACCGTGGTGATCTTGTCCGCGTTCGTGCCGACCCTGATCGCCCAGCAGCTGTTCCAGCCCGCAGTCCTCGACACCGAGGAAGAAGAAGCCCTCGGCGAGGAAGACCTGTCGATCATCCACCACCGAAACCCCGCCCAGCCGTCCCCCGACTGACTCCCTGCGGGATTCCGGCCGCCCGGCTGCGGCTACTTCGCCCCTGGTGGCGCGTTCCTTGCCAGCACCTTAATAGCAACGGAAGGCACGTCGGCCTCATCCGGCGGAGCTGGGCACCCAGACGAGCGAGGCCAGCGTCAGCGCCTGGTTTCAGTGCCGTTTCAGTGCCGTTTTCAGTGCCGCGTCAGCCCGGCTTCGTACCGTTGCGGCAGTGCCCGGTGCAGTGCCGGGCCTCGCGGACAAGGAACGGGTGGCACATGCGTCATCACCGCAAGAAACTGGCCGGGGCACTCGCCGCCGTGGCGCTCGCCGCCGGCCTCACCATGGCCGGAACCGGGACCGCGCACGCGGCTGTGACCCCGCCGACAGCTCCCGGGACCTGGGCCGAGATCTACGCCCCGGAGATCAACTCCAGCGGGAACATCATGTGCGCCGACAACTTCCGCTCGAACGCGCAGGGCCAGAACCTGCAACTGTGGCACTGCCACGGCTACGCCTCCGACGGCGCCCCGCAGCGCTGGCGATTCTCCCCTACGCAGCAAGGGGGCCCGTTCCCCACATACAAGATCGCGAATGTCGGCTCGGGTCTTTGCATCGGACTAGACCCTAGGAACGAGAGGGCTGGCGCGAACCTGGTCCAAGAGTCCTGCAGTATCCTCGACACCTCATGGCAGATGGTCCCAGCCCAGAACTCGCCGGACCCGAACAACCAGTTTCACCTCGTGAACATCTTTTTTAATTACGCCATGGAGGCGAACACCTTCCTGGACCAGAACGGCAACCGGCTGATAGCCGAGCCATATGATCCCTTCAACTCCGCACAGTGGTTCGCCCTCGGCTAGCCGGGTAGCCGGTACGCGCGGTTGGGGCTTGCCGGAGGGGCTGTCGCCTGCAGCTTTCCCTCGGCCAAGAGCTGCCTGAGATACCGGCGGACCATTGCCCTGCCCAGTCCGGTCTCCCGGGAAATGTCCCCGGCACTCAGCTCCGGCCGCTGCCCGAAGAGACCCAGGATCTCCGCAGCACGCCCCGTCGGCACCCCGCCCGCAGCAGCCATAGCGGGCCGGGGTGCCGCGTCGGCGTCGGTGCGCTCAACCAGGGTAACACGGTGGTGAAATGGCTGACCGCGTTGGAGAACCGAACGGACGCGGTACCAGAACGCCGAAGCTGCTCAAGCTCAACGGTCTCCACGCCCCAGCCCTCTTGTTCTCCGGTGGTGCCGACAACAGAGACCATGACTACCCCGTGAACGTCAGTCTACTGTCAGTCTACTTAAGCGATGTAACTGACAGTAGACTGTTGCGCCCCTGTCCGCGTCCTCGCGCACGGCTGGTCAGCCTGACCACCGCCTGCGATTCGGGTGCCCGGCCGGCGACCCCGGCCGGGCAGCTTCAGCCCCCGCGATCCTGGACAGCGACCCGCAGGGACACGGGAGCCGCGAACACGGCCAGCCTGCCCGCAGGCCCCAACCAGCCACCCCGGCCCGGGATTACGGCACCGGGTTTCCCAGTGGCAAGCCAGTTCGAGGAGCGCAAGGCGCCCGTAGCGCCTGAGCACCGCAGAACTGGCGCGTCAGCACCTCCCCAGCCCGCACAGCCCCAAGCTGGGGCAGACCAACCCAGCCGCCACCGACCTATCCCCACCGATCAGGCGCCGGCCAAAATCCTTCGCACCGCGGCGGCACGCGCGCCCAATTTGTTCCCGGCGGGCGGGAAACCTGGCCTAGACGTGCCGGCTGACCGCGCCGTCTTCGTAGGCGGGGTGGCCGAACACCAGCCGCCGCCAGGGGCCGTTCACCGCGGCTTCGTCGATGAGCCGGCCGGGGATCAGCGGCGCGGGGAGCTTGCCCCGGTAGGCGAGGACGCCGGGCAGGGCGCGCATCGCGGCGAGCACCGGCGCGCCCTCGGCGTTCGCCCCGAACGAGATCACCTCCGGAAGCATCTTCAGGAACCCGGCCACCGTCTGGTAGCGGCCCGTCAGCTCGGCCCGCCAGTCGTCCGGGTCCTCCGCGCCGAGCGGCGGGGCCTCCTCGCTGACCACGTGCAGCGCGGCGCGCAGGTCGGCGCGCGAGACGACCGCCTCGATCGCCTCCCACACCAGCGACACCCGCGCTCCTCCTCCGGGCCGCCCCAGCCGTCGGAGTCGAACAGCGCCTCCACCGCCACGGCGAGCCGCACCGAGGCCTTCGCGAGCCGGGGGTGCCCGCGGACCTTCCCCTTGTCGGACTCCCGCTGCGCCTTGTTCAGCAGCCCGGCCGACATCAGCAGGTCCAGCAGCTCCAGCGCGTCATCGACGGACTCGGCCTCCAGGTACCGGGCCGTGGCCAGCAGCGTCGCGAGCCGCCGGTCGTCGGGGTGACGCCGGATCAGCCAGGCGTCGGCGGTCATCCCGTACCTGGCCAGCTCGGCCAGCCGCCGCGGCGGCATCAACGCCTCGGCGCCCAGCCCGGCGAGCCAGAGCCCCTGGATCTCCGCGACCTGGTCCAGTGCCGCGATGATCGCCGGGCCGCTGCCGCGCGGCGGCGGCCCCTTGCGCCACCGCTCCAGGTCCGAGACCCGCATCCCCGGCGAGACCTCTGGCAGCCGGTCCAGCACCCGCCGCTGGACCGGGGTCAGCAGTGCCTCCAGCACCCGCTACAGGCGGTGCGTCGTCTCGTCGCGCACCCGCGCGACCAGCCGCGCCAGCGTGGTCACGCCCGGCAGCAGCACCTTCCGCTCCCGCAGCCAGGCGAGCGCGTCGAGGTAGATCGCCTTCGGCCCGTCCCCGGATGTCCATGCCCGCGCGGCCACCCACTCGGTCAGCTCCGCCTCGGCTTCGGCGAAGTCCCGCAGCCCGTACCTGCGCCGGATCTCCTGCTTGTGGTCGGACTTCGTCTTCACCCGCTCGGTGTACCGCCTCACCACGCCCGGGCTCTCGATGCCGAGCTGCCCGGCCACGAAGTCCAGCACCTCGCCCGGCACGTCGAGCGGGTCCTCCAGGAACGTCCCGAGCCACCGCACCGTCACCAGCTGCAGCGCGAACCCGGCCTTCATATGATCGCCACGCCGTTGGTCGATGAGTTTCCGGTCCTCGTCATCGAGGAAGAACACCCGCTCCAGGTCCGCCTGCGACGGAGGCTCCGCGAACCGCCCGTACGCCGCCGCCTCATCATCCGTCAGGAACTCAACCGGCATAGACCGCACCGTAGGCGCGAACCAGGATCACCTCACCCGCAGCAACCAAACCGTAACAAGATCATGCACGGCCCCGGCCGGCCCACATCGGAACGGCAGCGGGCGGTAACGCGCCCGGGCTCAGCTCGCTAAGCGCCCGTGGCCGTTCCATTGTGGGCGCACCCCCTACACCGCCATACAGCCCACCCGGCTCCTGCGCCGCCACCCCGGCTACAACAACGGCCGCCACCGCATCACCGCGATGTTCGATAGCGGCGTCCGCCGGACCATCGTCCGTCGCTGACAGCAGAGCTGCCGAGGCGAACGCTGCTTAGCGTTGCTGCGCGGGACCCGGCTTCAGCTAGGGCACCCAGCTCCACTGACATTGCTGTGTCGTTCCTACTGACATTTTCGTGTCGCTCAACACGCGCGCTGCCCATCCCGCGCATCGGGAAGGATGACGCGGTAGTCAACGCGCTGCGTACGCTGCACGATCTCCAGCAAATCGAGGCGTCGGCGGCAATGCCCGCCTACGAGTCGAGCTGCTACCTGGTGGCCGACGAGCTGGGCTGACCGCTGCACCCGGATTTCTACTCCGATGAGTTCAGGCGGATCTGTAAGGCGGCCGGTCTACCCGTGATCCGGCTGCACGCCACACGATCAACAGCCTGATGGCCGCCGCTGGCGTGCCCAGGCATATCCGGGCGGCCTGGTGCGGCCACACCGAGGAAGTCAACGAGGACACGTACACCCACGCCAGGCCCGAGGATCTGGCCGCCGCTGGTGACACCATCGGTGACATTTTCCGGGCGCGTGTGTCAAAACGGTGACAAAACCCGGTCCTGCTAGCGCTCTGAGGGCCGGTGAAAACTCCAGATAGAAGCCCTGACCTGCGGATTCTCTTGCGCGCTCGGAGGGACTCGAACCCCCAACCTTCTGATCCGTAGTCAGATGCTCTATCCGTTGAGCTACGAGCGCAGATCTTGAGTTGTCCTACCTGCGGTTTTGCAGGCATCTGGGACGATAGTACACACGCACGGCGAGGGTTGAGCAGCTGATTCGTCGCCCAGCACCGGCCATGCGTACCCATTAAGGGTAGGGCATGGCGGGCGCGGTTCGCACCGGTGACCGGGAGGAACCCTGGGAATCGAAACGATCACTCTTAGCTACGATACTGTCTGGCTGTAGCGCGGCTACGGCCGGAATCGCTCCTCTGCGACACCTGGACCTGGTAACGCCAGATGTACTCCCTTCGGACCTCTTGTTGTGGGAGTCTTTTCGATATGAGCGCTGGGGCGGCTGTTGACTTGTTCAGCGGGGCCGGCGGAGCGTCCCTCGGGTTGATCAGCGGCGGGTTCGACCTGCGGCTTGCCGCCGACCTCAACCCGGCTTGCGGGCTGACTCACAAGGCGAACCTTCCCAGCGAGTTTCTCGTGGCGGACATCCGAGACGTTGACGCCGCCAAGGTGCTCAACACTGCCGAGATCGCACCCGGCGAGCTGGACCTCCTCTTCGCCGGGCCGCCGTGCCAGGGGTTCTCGATGATCGGGGCCCGCGTCGTCTGGGATGCTCGCAACAACCTCTTCCGCGAAGTGCTGAGGCTCGCCGGTGACCTCAAGCCGCGGTGCGTGGTCATCGAGAACGTGCCCGGACTGGTCACGCTCGCTCAGGGCGCATATCTGCGGGCCATCCTGCAAGGACTCGCCGACCAGGGGTACGAGGCAGCATGCGCCGAGTTGCTCGCCGCGCAGTACGGCGCTCCTCAGATGAGGTGGCGCCTGATCATCATTGGCTGGCGCCGTGACCTGGGCATCCCCGCCGGCTACGGATTCCCCGCCCCTTCTGTCGGTTCGGAAGCCATCGGCAGTCTCCTGCCCAACTGCACGATCACTCAGCCTCAGATGCGGGGATTCATCACGGCGAGGGAGGCTATAGCCGACCTCCCCGCGATCGAGGCGGGCGAGGAGGCAGTCACCTATACGGGACCGCCATCAGGGCACTACCAGCAGTCGATGCGAGATGGCCTCACCAGCGAGCTGTTCAACCACTATGCCGCCCGCCTCTCACCGGCCAATCTCGCGCGCCTAGCCCTGCTCAAGCCAGGCCAGGACTGGCGCGACCTGCCGACCGACATGCTTCCTCCCGGCATGCAGCGCGCGCTGCGCAAAGATCACACGCGGCGCTATCGCCGGATGACCTGGGACGGCGTGCCCCGGTCGGTAATCACCCGGTTCCGTGATCCCAAGTCCGGCGAATACACCCACCCGGAGCAGGACCGGACGATCTCCATCCGGGAGGCAGCCCGGCTTCAGGGGTTCCCGGACCGATTCATCTTTCACGGGGACCGCTCAAGTCAATACGACCAGGTCGGCAATGCCGTCCCCGTCCAGCTCGCCGAAGCGATCGCTCGTGAGGTGCGAGGCTGTCTTGACGGTCGCCTCGGCGAACGACTCAAGGATCCTTTCCGGCGCCGCCCAGTTCCGCTCATCAGCGCCCACGGCGAGTTGATCGCGATAAGCCCGCTCTGCTAAACAGCCTCTTCGACGGCACGGAAGGCCCGGTGACGTGAGCCAATCCCCCTCCCCGCCGCAACCCGCTGCCTCCACTCGCGGGCCAGCGACCAGGCCGCACATCTCCGAATGGTTCGGTCATCGGGTCTTCCCAACTGTTGCCGTCACTCCGGTCTCACTCGGGCAGCAGCGCTCGGGTACGTGCCCGTTCCTCACCGAAACGCTGACCAAGTCCACGCCATGCGTGAAGGCCGAGAACTCGCGTGGCGTCTGCACGATCAGCGCCACAAGCAATGGCGTGCGACAGGACTGGCTAGTCTGTCCCTACCGGGCACTAGATGACGACCTGCTCGCGGGAATGGTGCGAAGACTGTACGGCGTTCCTGATCCGGTTTCGCTTCTGATCCGTCCGGCTAAGGCGCTTGAATCTCCCGGCATACGCGAAGAAACCCTACTGGCAGTCAGATCCGGTGATACCCGGCGGGTTTTTCTTTATTTTCAGGATAAGCTCGGCGGCGAGATCAGCCTGTCCAGGACGCCTGCGTCACCTGAGCTATCTTTCGATATAACGGTCGTCGAGCTGCTGCCCGCCGAACCGCAGCAACTCGATCTTTACGACCCGGCTGTCCCGGGTGTTCAAGTCGGGAAGTACGGGGTGATCGAGTTGCAAACTACCGACACGCACGGAAGTTACAAGCATGCTGTCGGCGCGCTTACCAATGCACTGGACCTGCATGGCAGTCAGTTCCCGCAGATGCTTTCCGAAAATCCAGAATGGGCTGGGCGTAAAGTTGAGGGGCCGAACATCTCCAATGTCTTCAAGCGCACATTCTATCAGATCGCCTTCAAGTTTCAGATAACCAGGCGGGATACCTCGGCCGGATGCATCCTGGCCTTGCCGAAGCCTGTCTGGGATTCCTGGCAACCGTTCCTGGGCGCTCCCGAGCTTCGAGCGCACGGAGACGGCACGTGGCGCTTGCTCGACGATCATGAGGCTAACCCGGTTGACTGGATATATGTCTTTGACATCGACGACCAGCCGGGTCCGGATGGAGGTCCCGCTTCTTTGAAGGTTCCGCTCGTGATAGGTACTGATGCGGCCACGCTGAGCCGAGCCGCCTTCGATATCGCACCAGCGAAAGCCGTCGAGCACGGACAGGGCACTGATGCCGTGGTTTCCACTATCGTTCGACGGCTCTCAGCCCATCTTCCCAGTATTGCGAACTTAGGATATTCGCAGGCCAGCACGGCGAAGACCCGAAATATCCGTGCTGGAGAATCAGCTGGCGTCGACCTTCGGCATGATCTCTTCCTTGATCCGCTTGAGGTCATCCATCGTCTTGGCGGTCGGCACGTCGGCGAACGGCGGCCAGATCAGCGGCATCGTGAGCCCGGCCTCCTTGTACCGCTTAAGCCGGTCGGTGATCTGCCCGGCGGTTCCCACCATGAGGTTGGTGACCCGGCCGTTGTCCGACTGGTCGGTCTCGGCGTCCGTGATCACGGTCCAGAGCATGCTGCAGATCTCGAGGTCGTCCACCGAGCGCGAGCTCCCGAGCTCGTCCAGTTCCCGCTGGATGGCGCTGCGCCAGTGCTGGATGTCCTCGGGCGAGTCCTGGATCCCGATCCAGCCCGACAGGTTGTACTTGGCGATGCGCAGCGCCGAGCGCTTCGGGTCCTTGAGCCCGCTCATGAAGATCGGCAGCGGGTCCTGCAGCGGCTTGACCCCGAACCCGCACCGCTGGAAGTCGGCGAACTCGCCGTGGTACTCGAACAGGTCGTTGGTCCAGATGCCCTGCATGATCTCGATCGTCTCGCGTACGTGCTTGTGCCGCCGGGGGAAGATGTCGGTGGCGCTCGCGGCCGCGAACTCCTCGGGCATCCAGCCGGAGCCGACGCCGACGTTGAGCCTGCCGCCCGCGAGATGGTCGATCGTCGCCAGCTCGGCGGCGAGGACACCGGGGGCGCGGTACGGGGTGTCGGTGATGCTCATGCCGATCCGCACCCTGGTCGTCTTCGCGGCGAGCCAGGGGATCAGCGGCATGCCCTGGAACCACTCCCCCCGCGCGGCAACCGGCAGGGCCTTGGGCAGGCCCGGCATCATGCCGAACGAGTACTGCAGCTCCTCGGTATCAGATGTCTCGGGAACGACGATCCGGTCGAGCGTCCAGACGGAGTCGAAGTCGAGGTCCTCGGCGAGGGCGGTGAGATCTTCGAGCTCGGAGATGGTCACCTTGGTGCGGAAGTTCGGCAGGTAGAGAGCGAGCTTCATTGGACGGTCTCCTCACGGTGCGAACATGAACATCCGGGCTCCTTGCCCAGCTTGGCAGCGGCCTGGCCCGGGTCGAGTCTCAACGTGATCCGCCGTCGGCCGGTTCGGCCCGGAGCCGGTCGCGCAGCTCCCGCTTGACGACCTTGCCGTAGTTGTTGACCGGCAGGGCATCGACGAACCGGTAGTCCTTGGGGCGCTTGAACCGGGCGATGTAATCCAGGCAGGTCTGGTCGAGGTCCGTCACCGACGGCTCGGCGTGGTCGGCGGCCACCACGAAGGCCACCACCGCCTCGCCCCACTGCGGGTCGGGCCGGCCGACGACGGCGGCGGCCCGGACGCCGGGGTGGCGGAGCAGCGCCTCCTCGACCTCCCGGGGGTAGATGTTCATACCCCCGCTGATGATCAGGTCCTTGGACCGGTCCCGCAGCGTGAGGTACCCGTCGGCGTCGAAGCTGCCGATGTCGCCGGTGTACAGCCAGCCGTCGCGCAGGGCCTCGGCGGTGGCGTCCGGTGAGTTCCAGTAGCCGGCCATGACCACGTCGCCCCGGACCACCACCTCGCCGGCCTCGCCGGCGGGGAGCTCGCGGCCGTCGTCGCCGGTGACGCGCACCTCGACGTCGGTGCGGGGGACGCCGACGCTCTGCATGCGGTCCCGCCACCGAGGATGGTCCCGGTCGGCGTGGTCGGCCTTGGACAGGCCGGTGATCGTCATCGGCGCCTCGCCCTGGCCGTAGATCTGGGCCAGGCGGGGACCGAACACGGCCAGCGCGTCCTCGAGGTCGGCCAGGTACATCGGCGCGCCGCCGTAGATGATCGTCTTCAGGTGCGACAGGTCCGCGTCCGCGACGGCCCGGTCGTCGGCCAGCCGCTTCACCATGGTGGGGGCGGCGAAGAACGACATCCCCGGCCAGCGCGCCAGCAGCCCGGCGATCTCGCCGCCGTCGACGCCGCCGGACTGCGGCAGGACGCTCACGGCCCCCCGGGCCACGTGCGGCAGCCCGTAGAGCCCCGCCCCGTGCGACAGCGGCGCGGCGTGCAGGATGCTGTCCTGCGGCTGTACCGGGTCGATGTCCGCGAAGTAGCTGAGCGTCGCCATCAGCAGGCTGCGATGGGTGAGCGTGGCTCCCTTGGGCCGTCCGGTGGTGCCGCTGGTGTAGAACAGCCAGGCCGGGTCCTCCGGCCGCCTGTCGGCGAGCCGGGCCGGCGCCGCCGCCGTGAGCCGGTCCCAGCGCTCGCCGGGCGCGACCACCGCCGCCTGGAGCGAGGCGACGGTGCCGACTAGCGACTCGACGTCGCCTGCGTGGTCGGCATCGGTCACGACGACGGCCGACTCGCTGTGCTCGAGGATGTAGGCGATCTCGTCGCGGTGCAGGCGGGCGTTGACCGGCACGGCCACCAGGCCCGCGTGCCAGCTGGCGTACAGCGCCTCGAGGTACTCCGGCCGGTTGCGCATCACGATCGCGACCCGGTCCCCGGGTGCCAGGCCGAACTGATCACGCAGGCTGGTCGCCGCGCCGGCCGTCCGGGCGGCGAACTCGCGCCAGCTCGCGTGGACGCGCTCGCCCTCGGCCAGCGCCGGGTCACCGGGCCGCCGGCGGGCGTGGCGCTCGATCCACGCGGCCGGGTTCATAGCACCGTCCTCCCCAACGAGGCCAGCGTAACTCCGGCGGGACGGCTGCTCAATGACGTGAGCTTGGCTTTTGCCCGGCCGCTATCATCACGACGATGAGGCTCACGGATCACGAGGCGCGGGCCAGGCTTGAGGCGCACGACCACGGGATCTTGTGCACCGTGCACGCCGGGCGGGGCGTCGACGCCGTGCCCGTCGCGTACGCCGTGGACGGCGAGGGCAACGTAGGCATACCCGTCGACCAGGTCAAGCCGAAGGCGTCACTGCGGCTGCAGCGGGAACGGAACCTGGAGGCGGATCCGCGGGCCACCCTGCTGGCCGAGCACTGGGACCGCGACGACTGGTCACGGCTGTGGTGGGTGCGGGCCGAGCTGCACTGGCAGGGTACGGACGCCGCGGGCCGGGAGGCGTCCCTGGCCGCGCTGCTAGCCGGGCGCTACCCGCAGTACCAGGACCAGCCGTTCGCCCGGATCCTCGTACTGCGCATCGTCGGCGTCACCGGCTGGGCGGCCAGCGACCGTCAGCGACCGACGCGGTAGCGGATGTGCGTCGCGAGGGGCGACGGGATGACCTCGACGGGAGTGAAGCCGGGATCTGGCACGCCGTCGAAGATCCGCTCACCGGCGCCGAGCAGGATAGGCACGACATCCAGGACGAGTTCACCGATCGCGCCGGCCGCCAGCGCCTGCCGCACCGTGGCGGCGCCGCCGGCGATGTCCACCGGGGCGTCCCCGGCCACGGCCTGGGCCTGGGCAAAGGCAGCGTCGAAGCCTTCGGTGACGAAATGGAACGTCGTGCCGCCCTTCATCTCGATCGGGGCGTGCGGGTAGTGGGTCAGCACGAACACCGGGGCGTGGTACGGCGGCTCGTCACCCCACCAGCCACGCCAGTCCTCGTCTCCCCACTCGCCGCGGATCGGGCCGTACATGTTGCGGCCCATGATGAACGCGCCGCGACCGCCGACTATCTGCTCGCGCAGCCGGGCGTCCGCCTCGTGACCGGGCTCGTCGGCCCGGAAGATCCACTGGTGCAGCCGCTCGCCCTCGCCGATCGGATCCTCGCGGGTCTGGACCGCCCCGGCCACGAAGCCGTCCAGCGAGATGGTCATGTGACAGGTGACAAGGCTCATGTAACTAGGACCGCCGTTCTGGTCAGGATTCATCGATGCTCAGAACCCCAACTTATTGGGGTACCCGCGCCGGCCGCGCCGCCGCAGACTTCGGTGCATGGACACTACCGAGCAGAACAAGAACACCGTCACCTCGTTCATCCAGGCCCTGTTCACCAAGGGTGACCTGGGCGCCGTCGACGAGTACCTGGCCGAGGATTTCGTCGATCACGACCCGCCCATGGGCGGCCCCGCGAACCGGGACGGCATGCGCCAGGCCGCCGCCATGTTCCGGGCCGCGTTCCCCGACTGGCACAGCGATCTCGGCTTCCTGGTGGCCGAGGGCGACCTGGTGACCGAGTACTTCACGGCCAGCGGCACCCAGCAGGGCGAGCTCTTCGGCGTGCCCGCCTCGGGCCGGACCGTCACCCTGCCCGGGATCAACATCTTCCGGGTCCGCGACGGGCGCATCTCCGAGCGCTGGGGGCGCCTGGACGACCTCGGCCTGATGCGCCAGCTCGGCCTGGCGCCGGCCTCCTGATCACGGGAAATGCAGCAGCAGACGCTATGACCAGGGCCAGGGCCCGGCGTATCGTCGGTCTATGCCGGACGCGATCATGAAGCGCCAGGTCACCGCGCTCATCGGCCGATGTTACGCCGGGCTCGACGCCGCCAGCCTGCGCGACGAGGTGCTGCGCCGGCTGCGCCGGATCATGACGGTGGACGCGGCCTTCTTCGGCACCGTCGACCCGCAGACCCTGCTGTTCACCTCGGCCGCCGCCGACGACCCGCTGCGGGCCGCGACGCCGCTGTTCCTGGACAACGAGTTCGGCCGCGCCGACGTCAACAAGTTCGCCGCGCTGGCCGCGGCGGCCGACCCGGTCAGCTCGCTCGACCGGGCCACCCGCGGCCAGCGGGCCGGCAGCGCCCGCTACCGGGAGGTGATGGGCCCGCTCGGCCTCGGCGACGAGCTGCGCGCCGCGCTCATCACCGGCGACGCCTGCTGGGGGGTGCTGTGCCTGCACCGCGAGGACGCCGCCGACGGCTTCGGCGGCCGGGAGGTCGACCTGATCCGGCGGATCGCGCCGCACGTGGCCGAGGGACTGCGGCGGGCCATCACCCTCGGACCGCTCCCGGCGTCCGCCACGGTTACCGCGGGCGCGGCGGGCCCGGGCATGATCGTGCTCGACCAGGAACTGGCCGTCATGTCGCTGAACGCGGAGGCGGCCCAGTGGCTGGCCGAGATCGACGCGGCCGACTGGCCCTCCGGCAGCGAGCTGCCGGTGGCGGTCTACGCCGCGGCGGCGCGGCTGGCCCGGCTCGAGGAGGGCGCGGCCCCGCCGCCGCTGTCGGCCAGCGTCCGGCTCCGCAGCCGGTCCGGGCAGTGGCTGTCGCTGCACGCCTCCCGGCTGGGCGGGCCGCCCGCACCGCAGATCGGCGTCGTCATCGCGCCCACCCCGGCCGCGCAGGTCAGCTCGCTGCTGCTCAGCGCGTACGGGCTCACCGGCGCGCAGTCACGGGTCGTCGCCCTGGTCATCAAGGGGCACTCGACCCGCCAGATCGTCGGGGAACTGCACATCTCCGCGCACACCGTCCAGGAGCACCTGACCGCGGCCTTCGACAAGTTCGGCGTCCGCAGCCGCCGCGAGCTCGTCGCCGCCATGCTGGCCGGCCCTCCTCCGGCATAGAGTGCCGATCTGGGGGCAAGCGTCGGCGATGAACCCCCGCAGTGTCGGCGTGGAAGAGGAGTTCCTGCTCGTCGAGCCCGGAACCGGGCAGCCTCAGGCCATGGCGGGGACCGTGCTGCGCGAAGCCGGTCCCGAGCTGGAAGCCGAGTTGCAGGAACAGCAGCTGGAGACCAACTCACGGCCGTGCCAGTCCCTGGACGACCTGCACCGTGAGCTGCGCCGGTGCCGCGCGTCGGCGAAAGATGCGGCCGAACGGGTGGGGGCTCACGTGGCCGCGCTGGCTACCTCGCCGGTCCCGGTCGAACCCAGCCCGGTCCACAGCGACCGGTACGAGCAGATGTCGCAGGACTACGGCCTGACCGCCCAGGAGCAGCTCACCTGCGGCTGCCATGTCCACGTCGGGATCACCTCGGCCGAGGAGGGGGTGGCGGTGCTCGACCGGATCGGGCCGTGGCTGGCACCCCTGCTGGCGCTGAGCGGCAACTCGCCGTACTGGCAGAACCGGGACAGCTCGTACGACAGCTTCCGCTACCAGGTGTGGGGACGCTGGCCGAGTTCGGGACCGCCCGGGCGGTTCGGGACCGTGCAGGCCTACCGCGAGACCATCCGGCAGATGGTGGAGACCGGGGCCATCATCGACCCGGGCATGGTCTACTTCAACGCCCGGCTGTCCGACCACTACCCCACCATCGAGGTCAGGATCGCCGACGTGTGCCTGCGCAGCGGGGACGCTGTGCTCATCGCCGGGCTGGTCCGGGCGCTGGTCGAGACCGAGGCCCGGGCCTGGCGGGACGGCAGGCCGGCGCTGCCCGCCCGGACCGAGCTGCTGCGGCTGGCGGCCTGGCGCGCCAGCCGGTCCGGCCTGGACGGCGTCCTGCTCAGCCCGCTGACCGGGACGCCCGAGCAGGCCGGCGCGGTAGTGACCGGGCTGGTCGAGCACTGCCGGGACGCGCTGGCCGACGCGGGCGACGCGGGCGCGGTGGCCGAACTGCTGGCGGCCCTACTGGCCCGGGGCAACGGCGCCGCCTTCCAGCGGGAGGCGTACCACCGGTCCGGCCACTTGCCCGCGATGATCGGCCGCGCGGTGGAGGTCACCGGGTCCTAGACGGGCAAGTGCCCAGCTCGTTCGGCCTCATCCTTGATCTTGATCTTGGACTCGGCCCTGGCTTCGGCGAGGGCCGCGAGCCGGCCGAGGTCGGCGCGCAGGGCGGCCAGCCGGCCGTGATGGGTGTCGGCGGGTTCGGCCGGGGAGATTTACCCGCCCGTACGGCGTTGCTGCTGGCTGGAGGCGTACGCGATCGTTAGCATGACAGCCGGTAACGGCGCTGACGGGCGGCTATCCGGTGGAACCTGGCGAAACCACGAAGACGCGCACCCGCGCACCCGGCCTGGACGGGGTCCGCGCGCTGGCCGTCCTCGCCGTGATCGGCTTCCACGAAGGCGCTTCCGAGCTGCCCGGCGGCTTCCTCGGCGTCGACCTCTTCTTCGTGCTCAGCGGCTTCCTCATCACCGACCTGCTGGTGGCCAGGTACGCCGAGACGGGCCGGCTGGGTGTGGCGGGCTTCTGGGTCCGGCGGGCCCGGCGGCTGCTGCCCGCGCTGGCGGTGATGCTGGTCGTCGTGGTCGCCGCGGCGACGATCATCGAGCCCGCTCAGGGGGCTTCGCTGCGGCTGGCGCTGCTCGGCGCGGCCACCTACACCAGCAACTGGTACCAGATCCTGCACCACGTCTCGTACTTCGCCGCGGCCGGGCAGCTCGGCGCCCCGCCGCCGCTGGATCACCTGTGGTCGCTCGCCATCGAGGAGCAGTTCTACCTCATCTGGCCGGTGCTGCTGTGGCTGATCGTCGTCCGGCTGCCGGCCCGGCGCGCCCGGGTGGCGGTCGCGCTGACCGGCGCGGCGGCCTCCGCGCTGGCCATGACGTGGCAGTACACGCCGGGCGGTGACCCGTCCGCGGTCTACTACGGCACCCATACGCACGCGTCCGCGCTGCTGATCGGGGCGGCGCTGGCCCTGGCCTTCCCGCTGCACACGCTGGTGGCCGCCCCGCCCGCGCAGGCCCGGCGCCTGGAGGCGGCGGGCATCGCCGGCCTGGCCGTCCTGGCCTGGTGCGCCGGGCACTTCTCGGGCGGCAACCCGGCCGTCTACCCGGCGGGCCTGGTCCTGGCCGCGCTCGGCGCCGCGGCCCTGGTCGCCGCGGCGGCCGGCCAGGGGGTTGTCGCCGCCATGACCAGCTGGCGCCCGCTGCGCTGGCTGGGCGTCCGGTCCTACGGCATCTACCTGTGGCACTGGCCGGTGATCGCGCTCGGCGCGGCGCTGGCCGGCCCGGATGCCGCCTCGCCCTGGCTCTGGCTGGCCGAGATCGGCGTCACGGTCGCCCTGGCCGCGGCGTCGTGGCGGTACGTCGAGACGCCGGTCATGCGCGACGGCCTGCGGGTGACCGTCCGGCGCTGGGCCG
The DNA here is from genome assembly GCA_025934635.1 of Streptosporangiaceae bacterium. Next base: position 30,112 of record JAICWX010000027.1, read on the forward strand.
GCCTGGTGACCGAGGCCAGCCGCCGCCCGGCGGCCACGCTCACGCCGAGCCGCCCGGCTGGGAGGCTCGGACGGTCCGTCCCGGTCACGATGGCCGCGGTGGCGGCGATCGCCGTGGTGGTGGCCGGCTACGGCATCGTCCGGCCGCCCGCTCCGGCCGCCCCCGGCGGCCTGCTCCAGCAGGTGGCCGACGGGCAGCGGGTGACCGCCGCCTCCCAGGCGACGCGGGCCGGATTCGCGCAGCCGGCGGGTTCGGCTCAGCCTTCTGGCTCGCCCCGGTCCTCTGGCTCGTCTCAGCCGACGCCCCGGCCGTCTGGGACTAGATCCGCCGCTCCGCGGGCCGCGTCGTCGCTGCCGACGTGCCGGCGCGGGCCGCACGGTGTTGCGGGCAGCCAGGTGACGGCGGTCGGGGACTCGGTGATGCTCGCTTCGGCGGCCGCGCTGGAGCGGGTCATGCCGGGGGTCTACATCGACGCGAAGCTCGGGCGGCAGCCGTCCGCGGGGCTGGCTGTCATCCAGAGCCTGGTCGCGGCCGGGCGGCTCCGGCCCGTCGTGCTGATCAGCTTCGGGACCAATGGCATTGTCACGGCGACCCAGCTCCGGCAGCTGCGGCGGGTCATCGGGCCCGGCCGGGAACTGGTGCTGGTGAATACGTTCGGTCCTCAAGGTTGGGAGCACGAGGTCAACGGGGCGCTCGCCGCCGCGGCCCGGCCTGGGCGACGGACTCAGCTGGCTGACTGGGAGCGGGCGATCGCGGCCCGGACCGGGCTGCTCTGGCCGGACGGTATTCATCCTCGCCCGGCCGGTGCCTCGCTGTACGCGCACGTGGCGCTCAAGGCGATCAAGGCCGGGCTGTCGCGCGGGCGGATCCCGTCTTGCGCGGCTCTGTCGTAGCGTCGCGGCTCCTGGCAGCCCGGTCCTTTGTTCCGGTCCCGGCGTAGCGCGGGAATTCTTTTTAGCGCCGGCTGTCCCCATCCGGGCTCGGCGTTCGTCGCCAGCGCAAAGACCAGCACGGGAGGCAGTCATGAGTCGCGTCATCGTTATCGAGTTCGTGTCCCTGGACGGGGTCATGCAGGATCCGGACGGCAGCGGAGGATCGCCGCGAGGAGGATGGGCGTTCCGGTACGGCCCTGAGGCGGTGGCCGGCGACAAGTTCGGTCTCGGCGAAGTGCTCGACACCGGCGCCATGCTGCTCGGCCGCCACACCTGGGAGTTGTTCGCCGGAATCTGGCCGGGCCGCGACGACCCGTTCTCCGCCAAGATGAACGCCATGCCCAAGCTCGTGGCGTCACGATCGCTGGAGCACGCCAGCAGCTGGCAGAACTCAGCCGTGCTGCGGGGCGACCTGGCCACGGAGGTGGGAAAGCGCAAGCAGGAACAGGACATCGTGGTCACGGGCAGCGCCAGCGTGGTCCGCACGCTGATGGCTGAGGGCCTCGTCGATGAGTACCGGCTCCTGATGTTCCCGCTGATCCTCGGCGAAGGCACCCGGCTGTTCCCCGACGGCACCCCGCCGGCGGACCTGGCTCTAGTATCGGCCCAGGCCAAGGGCCCCGCTGCCCTCCTCGTCTACGCCCGGTCCGGTAACTCCTAGCGCTCCGGGATGGTCACGGCCCGGCGGGTGGCGCACTCGCCGGGCCCGCGCTCTCGTGAGGCCGTGGGCCGCCAGGCCAGGAGGTTGTGGCTTGTTGGAGCGAGGATCTGACTCCTATGGGTGAGGAATCTGGCCGCTGGCATGTGGCCTGAGGCGGCTCCTGGCATCAGATATCACACCCGCACCACAGCTCACGCAAGTCACCGGCCCGGCCCGAATCTGCTTCCGACAAACGACATGGATGCTCCATCAATGTCGTGGCAGCAGCATGAATGCTCCATCAATGCCGTTAGCGCGCCTCTCGGAGCTATCCCGAGATACAGCGGGCTGACGCCGCCACATCACGAGGACCACCTGCCCCGCAGGCTCGACGCTCATCGCAGAAGAACCACATCCAAACCAGGAAGCTGCTCCACGTGCGGCCCCTGTGCCTGCCGCCCTGCCGCCGGATGATTCGCTCAACCCGACCGGATCATTTATATACTGAAAGTGAGTAAATAATTACAATGTGTTACGTAGGAGCCATGTCGACAAACCGTGAATAGTGGCCTTGGAAGGCGACCGTCACGGTAGCGGTCGGGCCGTTCCTGTGCTTAGCCACGATCAGATCTGCCTCTCCAGCCCGCGGCGACTCTCGCTCGTAGGCATCCTCGCGGTGCAGAAGGATCACAACGTCCGCATCCTGTTCAATGCTGTTGTGGCTGATGAGGCCGCCGGCGATGAAGTTGTGAGTGCCCTTCACGGTCGCGTCGTAGACGGGCTGCGGGCCGAGCGGTTCGACAGCGACGACCTTGTCCCAGTACACGTCGCTGCTAGCGATCTCGCGCAGCAGTTCCGAGTTCAGGGCGTCGGCACAGCGCAGCAGACGGGCCCGGGACGGGCAGCTCTTGTACAGAGTGGATCCGCAGTAGTGGGTGCCGATGGCCGCCTGGAACTGACGCTCGGTGACCCCGGCGCGGGTCCGCTCGGCCTTGACCAGGTCCCAGACCTCGATCGGCAAGGTGTCGGTATTGGTGTTCACGGCCCGGCCGTCCAGGACGGCGATGAGCTCAGTCACGAAGCGGCCGCGCGCACCGTGCACGCCGATCTCCCGGCAGAACGTCCGCAGGCTCGACCCGTCGGCCACAATGACGTGGTAGCCGGGACGGTAGTCCGCCTTGTGGACCTCACGGATGCGAGCCACGATCCCGAACCGGCTCAGTAGCACCGCCACGCCGTCGGCCAGCGCCCGGCTGGTGGTGGCGTAGTAGACCTTGGATGCGGTCGTCGGGGTTCCGACGGTCACGTTGCCGTCCGTGGCCCACAGGTGGCGCAGGAAGATCGCGGTCTCGGACCGGCTCGCCGCGTACAGCACGGCCGGCAGGTGCTTCTGGTAGGACCGCAGGTTCTCGATGCCGAGCTCACGGAACCAGACGTGCAGCGGGTTGCCCCGGCCGTGCGTGCAGTGGTGCGGGGCCGGGAGATAGCTGTGCCACCAGGTCTGCTGGGCTACCCGCCGCGGGGTGATGCCGAACTCGGCCGCCGCGGCGGCCTCGACGAAGGCCAGGTTCTCCCCGTCGTTAGAGGTGTAGTGCACCGGCTGCTTGCGGATCACGCAGCCGTCCCCGATCAGGTGGGCCAGCAGGCCGAGCCGGTGCTCGGACCAGCCGAGACCGGAGCCCATCGGCTCCGGGGTGTGCCGCGGGATGGCCAGGCGGCTGCCGAGCGCCAACTCGTCCAGCGCGACCCAGCCGCTCAGCGTGAGGAACTTGTGGTTGCCCGAGGCCTTGACCTCGCGGCCGGAGGCGAGTCGCAGCCGGAAGACCTCCTTGGTCCCCGAGGCGAACACATTGGTCACCGGGGCGGGGACGAGCCGGTTCTGCTCGTCCAGCGACCACACCAGGACGCCGTCCCAGCCGTCCCGCATCAGCTCACCGAAGGTCACCGGTGCTCCGGTGTCGGCGCGGAGCAAGGCCGTGTCCTCGGTCATGCAGCCCGATTCGCGAAGATCAGAAAGCAATGGCTTCTTGTCGGTGCGCTGCTCGGGGCCTCGGTTGAGCTGGGAGAGGGCGATGACGGGGACTTCGATTTCCTTGGCCAGGAGCTTGAGCGAGCGGGACATCTCGGAGACTTCCTGCTGCCGGTTCTCGACCCGCTTGGGCGACGACATCAGCTGCAGGTAGTCGATGATGACGAACTTCAGGTCGCTCCGCTGCTTCAGGCGGCGGCACTTGGCCCTGATCTCCATCATTGACATGTTCGGCGAGTCATCGATGAACAAAGGCGCGTCCGCGACCTCGCTCATCCGGCGCGCCAGCCGGGCCCAGTCGTCGTCGTTCATCTGCCCGGTGCGCATGGTCTGCAGCGGTACTCGCGCCTCGGCGGACAGCAGCCGCATGGTGATCTCGTTGCGCCCCATCTCCAGGCTGAAGAACACTGTGGCCATGCTGTTCCTGATGGCGGCCGCCCGCGCGAAGTCCAGCGCCAGCGTCGAGTTGTGGGTCGGGACCATGCCTCGTCCGGCCAGGTACAGGTGATCTCTGCTTTCCACCTGCACGCACCGCACCGGGCGCGAGCGCACCGGCCGGACCGCCACGAGGTACCGCCACCGGTCCTGCCGCGGCCCGCCGGAGCGGTATCGGTCAGCGCCGACCGTAGCCGAGGCCGCGGCCGGAGCCCGGCCGGCCCGGGCCAGCTCGGGCCGGGCGGTCAGTGCCACCGCGTGGTTCGAGGGATGGCTCTCCGGGCCGCGACATATATTCCGGGCGATCTCGGCGGTGGTAACTACCTGAGGCGGGGCGTCGGCGGCGGGATCCCAGGTGAGCCACTGGTGGTTCGCGTCGGCGATGATTACTTCGCCGTCGTCGAACTCGACTGCGTAGCAGGGGCGGCCGTGCATGACCTCGGTCGCGGCGACGACCCGGGTGGGCTTGCCGTCGGAGCCGAGCAGCTGGTCGCCCGCGCGGACCTCGCCCATCGTGGTCCACCCGGCCGGGGTCGGCAGCGGCGTGTCCAGCGCGAGGGCCTTGCCCATCGCGGGTCGGGCAGCGATTACTACCATCTGGCCGGGGTGCAGGCCGTTGGTGAGGGTGTCCAGGTCGGAGAAGCCGGTGGGGACGCCGGTGAGGACACCGCCGCGGCTGCCGATGGCCTCGATCTCGTCCAGCGCGGCCGGCATGATCTCCGACAGCGAGTGGTAGTCCTCGCTGGTGCGGCGGTCGGTGACCGCGAACACCTCGGCCTGGGCGCGGTCCACGAGGTCGTCGGCGTCGGCGTCGCCGGCGTAGCCGAACTGGACGATCCGGGTGCCCGCCTCCACCAGGCGGCGCAGGATGGCGCGCTCCCTGACGATGCGGGCGTAGTAGCCGGCGTTCGCCGCGGTGGGCACCGAGGCGATCAGGGTGTGCAGGTAGACGCCGCCGCCCACGCGGGCGATCTCGCCACGGCGGGTGAGCTCGTTGGCGACCGTGATGGCGTCGGCGGGCTCGCCGCGGCCGTACAGGTCCAGGATCGCCTCGTGCACGAGCTGGTGCGCGGGCCGGTAGTGATCGGTCGGCCTGATCACCTCGATCACGTCCGAGATGGCGTCCTTCGAGAGCAGCATCCCGCCGAGCACGCACTGCTCCGCCGCGACGTCGTGCGGCGGAGTCCGCTCGAAGTCGTCGTTCCTCGGTGCGATCTCGGTGACGCTCAACCGACCCCTCTTCCCCCGTCCGGGTAAACCCGGCGTGAACGCACTGCCCGTGACAAGCACTGCTACGGGCACCTACCCACCGTTCTAGCCGATGGCTCTGACATTCTGCCGGCCATCGGCGGCCGGCACCAACCCACCCGGTGGACGACGGTGTGGATAACGTGTGCAGACACGCCGGTCATGTTGTGCGCACCCTGGGGACAGCCCTGTGGAAACGACCAAACATGCCACCGGCAAGCCCCACTGAGCAGGGGAAATTCGATCCACCGGCTGTGTGGAAGAAAAACCTGGCTCGGATTTACTGGCCGGTAATCCACAATTTTTGTCCACAGGAAAACGTTCACGCCCTGTGGATAAACGAGCTACTGCGAGCAAGCCCGAGGGCACCGCCGACCTGATAACCTTCGACGGTGTGTTCGAGAGACGAGTCCGCTCTCCTGCTAGCTCTGGGGCGCGTGGCCGAGGCCATCGACCGGCTTGACGCCGACCGCAGGAACGCGGATTCCTTCGAGCTGGAGGCGCGCATCGCCGAGGTGTGGGCGATGGTGCGCGAGATCGATCCGGAGATGTCCCGGCTGGCGTCCAGGTACGCGGATCCGTCCAGCTAGCCGACCGCCGGCCGGCCAGTGGCGGCGATCACCGAAGCGTAATCGGTGGCCGTCCCCTGGGTAGGGGACGGCCACCGTTGCCGCTCGAGTCAGCCGGACCCGGCGAGGGACAGCTGACGAACGGCAGGCCTGAGTGAGCAGCAGACCTTAGCTACCAGTGATCTCGAGGTCGACGGTCGCGCTGACCTCGGGGTGCAGCCGGACGCGGACCTGGTGCGAGCCCACGGTCTTGATCGGGTCGCGGACCTCGATCCGGCGCTTGTCGAGCTCGGGGCCGCCGGACTCACGCACGGCCGCGGCGATGTCCGCCGAGCCGACGGAGCCGAACAGCCTGCCGCTGGCGCCTGCCCGGCGCCGCATCCGCACCTGCAGGTTCTGCAGCTGGGCCTGCACGAGCTTGGCGTCTTCGACACCGCGGATTTCCCTGGCCGCCCGGGCCCGCTTGATCAGGTCGATCTGCTTCTCGGCGCCGCGCGTCCAGCCCATCGCGAAACCGCGCGGGATCAGGTAGTTACGGCCGTAGCCGGCCGCCACGTCGACCACGTCGCCGGGGCCGCCGAGACCGCTCACTTCCTGGGTGAGGATGAGCTTCATCGGGGTACGACTCATCTGACTTGCTCCCTCGCCCTAGCGCGCCGTGCTCGTGTACGGCAGCAGCGCCATCTCGCGAGCATTCTTGATCGCGGTCGCGACGTCCCGCTGGTGACGCGTGCAGTTGCCCGTCACCCGGCGGGCGCGGATCTTGCCGCGGTCCGAGATGTACTTGCGCAGCAGGCCGGTGTCCTTGTAGTCGACGTACGCGGTCCGGTCGTGGCAGAACGCGCAGACCTTCTTCTTCGGCTTGCGAATCGGTGGCTTGGCCATCGTGGTGCTCCTTAGAGCCCCGCCCGCGGCGGGGATGGTCGGTATCTGTACTTATGACTGGTGATTAGAAGGGCGGTTCGTCGGAGTAGCCGCCGGAGCCGCCGTCAGTGGCCCACGGGTCAGACTCCGCACTCCCGCCACCGCCGCCGTAGCCGCCCTGGTCCCGCTGACCGCCGGAGGACCGGCCGCCGGAGCCACCCGAGCTCCGCTGGCCACCGCCGCCGCCGTAGCCGCCGTCCCCGCCCGAACGGGCGATCCGGTTGACCTTGGCCGAGGCGTTCCGCAGGGACGGGCCGACGTCGTCGACCTCGACTTCGTACACCGTCCGCTTCTCGCCCTCCTTGGTCTCGTACGACCGCTGCCGCAGCCGGCCCGAGACGATCACCCGCATTCCCCGGGTCAGCGACTCGGCCACGTTCTCCGCCGCCTGCCGCCACACGTTGCAGGTGAGGAAGAGGCTGTCGCCGTCCTTCCACTCGCCGCTGGTGTTGTCGCGGAACCGGGGCGTGGACGCGACCCGGAACCGGGCCACGGGCTGGCCGGCCGGGGTGAAACGCAGTTCCGGATCATCGACGAGGTTGCCCGCGATCGTGATCTGGGTGTCGCCTGCTGCCATCGAGGTACTCCGGATCTAACGGATGATGAAAACGGGAGGGATCAGGGTTCCCGGCTAGTGCATGTCGGGCCGCGTGACCTTGGTCCGCAGGATGCCCTCGTTCAGGTTGAGCTGGCGGTCGAGCTCGAGCACGGTGCTCGGCTCCGCGGTCAGGTCCACGATCGCGTAGTAGCCTTCCGGCTTCTTCTCGATCGGGTAGGCCAGCCGGCGCTTGCCCCAGATGTCGGTCTTCTCGACCTTGCCGCCGCCGTCGGTCACGACCTTCATGAACTGGTCAAGTGACGGCTGGACGGTCTTCTCCTCGAGATTAGGGTCGAGGATGATCATGATCTCGTAATGGCGCATGGGCGTCCCGAGTCCTCCTCTGGACTGGTGCGGCCACGGTCTTTCCGTGGCAGGAGGTGTCGCGGTCACGAATCCGGCGCCGAAACAGCCGGGTGGTCCGCAGCCCCGCCAGCCTACCTCACGATCGACGATCCTCACGTCGTAACCCCACGGCCAACCCGGACCGCACCCTCAGCAAACCTGTGGATTCCCCGATCCCGCGCGGGGGAAGACTTCCCGGTGAAAACAGCCAGGAGGTGGTATCCGTGGCAGGCACTGCCGATTCCGGCCAGCGCCGGAACATCCAGCGCTACAACATCCTGAACTCGGACGGGCAGCCGCATCCGGTCCAGAACGCCCTGACGCTCTTCACGCTGGTGACCGGGCTGGTGTCGTTCGCCCTGGGCATGATCGTGCGGAACGCGCATACCAGCGCCGCGGTGATTGTCATCACCTCGGCCACCGGGCTGATGGCGTGCCTGGTCGGGCTGTACGTGCAGATGATCTCCGCCACTCGTGAGCAGCGGATCCTGATCGTGACGGGCATCATCGCCGGGTTCGTCGGGCTGGCCATCGCGCTGGGCAAGGGCGGCTTCACCGCCTGACCGGGGAAGCTAGGCTCGGGTGCATGGCGCGCATCGGAGCCCACTTTCACGTCGATCACCCGCTGGACGAGGCCGTCGCCTGCGGCGCGGACGCGGCCCAGTTCTTCCTCGGCGACCCGCAGGGCTGGAAGGCCCCGGTGATACCGGGCGGGGACCCGGCGGCGGTCAAGGATGCCTTCGCCGCGGCCGGGATCGACATCTATATTCACGCGCCGTACGTGATCAACGTCGCCACCAGCAACAACCGGATCCGGATCCCGAGCCGGAAGCTGCTCGACCAGCACCTCAAGGCGGCCGCCGCGGTCGGCGCCAAGGGCCTGATCGTGCACGGCGGGCACGTGACCGCGGGCACGGACGCCGAGGTCGGCCTGGAGAACTGGCGCAAGGCGGTGGAGCGCATCGAGCGCCCGCTGCCGATGCTGATCGAGAACACGGCCGGCGGCGACGGCGCCATGGCCCGGACGCTCGACGCGATCGGCAGGCTCTGGGAGGCGGTGGCCGGCGCGGCCCCGGACAACGACCCGAACCTGGGCTTCTGCCTGGACACCTGCCACGCTAACTCGGCCGGGATCGACCTCGCCGACGCGGCCGACCGGATCAAGGCGATCACCGGCCGGATCGACCTGGTGCACTGCAACAACTCGCGCGACGAGTTCGGCTCGGGCCGGGACCGGCACGCCAACATCGCGTCCGGCACGATCGATCCCGCCTTGCTGCTCGGCGCTGTGCGGGCCGCGGGCGCCCCCGTCATCTGCGAGACGCCCGCCGACGGTGGCGGCCTCGCCGCCGACGTCAGCTGGCTGAAGGAGAACCTGCCCGCTTAGCGAGGGCAGGCCTGCGCAGCCGGAACTTATCAGCCGCGCCGTCGAGTACGCCGCCGGCCGGGTCGTCGTAACCATGGGCGCGCACCTTGTCCCGTTCGGGGGAAAGTACGTCCCGCACCACGTAGGCGGCGAGCAGGCCTACGGTCCCGAACCTGAACAGGAGCGCGGCGAAGTACCACCCGGGGCCGATGCCCTGGTAGCCGGTCACCTGGGCGCCTCCGGTGCTGGAGACGTAGATGAGGTAACCCCAGATGGCCAGGAAATAGGTGACCTCGGCGAGCTGCCAGAGCAGGTAGGGCCACAACCGGGGCCGGGCCAGCACGACCAGCGGCAGCAGCCAGACGACGTACTGCGGTGACCAGACCTTGTTGGTCATCAGGAAGGCCGCGAGCACCAGGAAGCACAGCTGCGGCAGGCGCGGGCGGCGGGGGGCGGCCAGCGCCAGCACGGCGATCGCGGCGCAGGCCACGACGAAGAAGCCGGTGGACTCCTCGTTCAGCACGCCGATGTCGGAGTTGCCGAGCACGGGCACGTGGTAGTTCTCGAACAGGTACCAGATCGAGCCCCAGTCGGCGCCCCGGTTCTTGCTGAACGTGTAGAAGTAGGCCCAGCCGGACGGCGCCGCGATCATCACCGGCAGGTCCACGATCAGCCACGCGATCACCGCCCCGGCCATCATCCGGCCGAAATCGCGCATCCGCCCGGCCCGCAGGCACAGCAGCAGCAGCGGCCCGACGACCACCAGCGGATAGAACTTGACCGCGGCCGCCAGACCGAGCAGGACGCCCGCCCACGCGGGCCGGCGCGCCGCCCAGGCGGCGATCCCCAGCGCCGTGAACGCGAACGCGATCAGGTCCCAGTTGATGAACGCGCTCAGGATCAGCGCCGGGGACAGCGCCACCATGAGCGCCTGCCAGCGCCGGTCCTGGCCGCCGGCCGCCCGCGCGGTGGCGAAGATGCCGATCACCGCGCAGATGGCGAGCAGCAGCACGGTCACGTCGAAGAACTCGCGTCCCCTGATCGCCGCGTCGCTGATGTGGCTGACCAGCCACGCGGCGGCCTGCATGGCCGCGCCGATGAGCACCGGGTACTCGACCCGGTGGCCGGTGTAGGGCACCTTGCCCGCCGACAGGCCCTCGGCGTAGTACAGCGGGTAGATGTCGGTGTAGCAGGCCCGCTGGAACTGGCCCGCGTAGGAATTCCAGGCCCCGGCGCGGCACGGCGACTTCTCCGCGAACGCCAGCACCATGCCGAGCACGGATGCGGACGCCAGCACGATGGTGCTGCCGAGCGCGGCCGTCAGTGAGGTCCACGGGCCGGAACCGGCGGAGCCGGACGGCCCGGTTCCGCCGCCGAACCGTGTATTGGCCGATCCGGGGGCATCCACCCCCATATCTAATCCTGCTCCATCATTTCCGCTCGCCTCCGGGCCGCCTTCAGCTCCCGTCTTCCCTCGTAGCAAGCTCCTCGCTCCTCAGTCCAGACGGGAGCGCGGCCCTTTGGCCCGCGGACGGAGGCGCTGGCGGCGGCGGACCCACAGGCACGTCGCGGGGAGGCCGATGACGACGGCGCCGACCGCGCCCGCCGCCGGGGCGACCGCCGGGGCGGTGGCGGCCCCGTTCTGCGTGCCGTCACCCGGCGTGCAGGTCACGACCGTCGGGTCACAGCTGTAGGTGGGCCACGGGTTCGGGTTGCCGCCGTTGCCGCCGCCATTACCGTTGCCGCCGCCCGGGAAGCCAGGGTCGCCGTCGCGGTTGTGGTCCGGCTTCTTGTGCTTCTTCGGCACCTTGCGCAGGTTCGGCGGGACCTGGTTCCAGGTGACGCCGGTGAAGACCGGCGCTGGGAACGGCTCGACGGCCGCCGGGAACTGGTCCTCGGCGTAGGTGTGCCAGATGTTGGCCGGCCAGGTGCCACCGAAACCGCCGGCGATGCCGCCGAGACCGTCCAGCGTCTGCTTGGTCGTGTCGCTCTGGTTGTCGGTGAAAAATGCGACCGCCAGTGCCTGGCTGGGAATGGCGCCGAGGAAGAACGCCGACTGGGCCTTGTTGGTCGTCCCGGTCTTACCGACGATCTCCTGGCCGTTGCTCATCGCGGCGTTGGGGGCGGTGCCGTAGGACGGGTTGTCGACCTGGGACATCGCGTACTGCAGCTGAGTGGCCTCTTGCTGGTTGAGCGTCGGGTTGGAGTTGAACACCGAGTAGCTGGTGACCTTGATCGGAACCGGCGGAGCACTGGGCCGCGTGATCGAGGTGACCACGTGGGCGCTGTGGTAGACACCGCCGTTGTCGATCGTGGCCAGCATGGTGGCCTGCTCGGTGACGCTCAGCGAGGCCTGACCCAGCGCGATGCCGTACTCGTTCGCCATCGATTTCAGGCCCGAATGGACGATGTCCACGCCGAAGGCCTGCGCCATGCTCAGCACATCCTGGCCGCCCGGCCCGGCCACCCGGTGCCAGAGATCGGCGTAGGCGGTGTTGATCGATGCGCCCATCGCGACCTGCGGCGTGTACGGGCCGTTCTCCCCGGTCGAATCGTTGCCGACCGGCAGGGACCAGCCGGCCGAGCCGGCCGGAGCGGTGGTCGACGAGTACACCGTCGGCGAGCTGTCGGGCGCGATGCGCAGGTAGTTGTAGCCGTTGAGGGTGCTGGTCTTGACGTTCATGCCGTCCTTGACGGCCTGCGCCAGGATGTACGGCTTGAAGGAGGAGCCGACCTGCTCGCGGGTCAGCGCCAGGTTCAGCTGGCAGTGGATCTTGTTGCAGTATTTCTGGGAGATGACCTTGCCGGTCCCGTTGTACTTGTAGCCGACGTGGCCGGGCCCGGGATACAGGGCCTCGATGGCGCCGGTGGCCGGGTCCTCGAGCACCGCGCCCGCGTGCATGGTCACCGGGTTGAACGGGACGGAACTCTCGTTGATCTGCGCCTCGTTGTCTCTTACCGCCCTGTACAGCGCGGCCATCTTGGCGTTGTCGATCGAGGTGTGGATGACGTAGCCGCCGTTGTAGATCTGCGACTTGGTGAGACCGTAGACGTCGCCCAGCTCGTTCTGGATCATGTCCATGACGTAGGGATCCCAGACGTCCTTGCCGAGGGTCTGCGGCACGTGGTTACCCGGGGGCGGGAACTTCATGGTGTCCGCCTGCTGCTGGGTCAGCTTGCCCATCTGCACCATGCCGTTGAGCACGTAGTGCCAGCGGTTCTCCAGCTGGGGGCGGTACTGCTTCAGCGGGTAGTTGCTCGGCTGCTGGATGATCGCGGCGATCACCGCGGCCTGCGCCACGGTCAGCTTGTCCACCGACCGGCCGTAGTACGTCTGGGCCGCCGCCTGGACGCCGTAGGCCCCGTCGCCGAAGTAGATCGTGTTCAGGTAGTTGGTGAGGATCCACTGCTTGGACTTCTCCTTGGCCACCTTCATGGCCACGAAGATTTCCTTGATCTTGCGGCTCGCCGTCTGCTGGGTGCCGATGCCGCTGTAGTACTGCCGGACGAACTCCTGGGTGATGGTCGAGCCGCCCTGCAGCGAGCCGTCGCCGCCGGTGACGTCTTCGTAGGCGGCCCGGGCGATGCCGGTGGGCGAGACGCCGCCCTCGGTGTAGAAGTTCCTGTCCTCGGCGGCGAGCACCGCGTTGACGATGGCGGGCGCGGCCTCGAGGTCGGCGTAGCTCACCATCTTCCGGTTGGTGTTGCCGAACCGGCCGATGAGCTTGCCGTCCTTGGAGTAGACCACCGACTGGGCGAAGCCGGTCTCCTCGAGCGCCCCGGTGGGAACCGGGGTCTGCTCGTAGGCCATGACCACCGCGGCCGCGCCGAGCACGACGACGCCGCCGACCAGCGCGAGCAAGAGGCCGATGACCTTGCGCAGGGTCCAGTGCCGCCACCAGCTGCCCTTGACCTTCACCTTGGGCCGCTGCAGGCCACGACGCCCCGGTCCGCCGAATCCGCGCGGCCCACGGGGGCCGCGTGGTCCGCCGGGCCCGCCCGGCCCACCTGGGCCGCCACCGCCTACCGCGCGGCGGCCGCGGACCGGGGCCTCGGGCGTCCAGAGGCCGGTCGCCTCGGAATCCCAGCCCAGTTCACCGGTTTCCTCGGTACCGAGCGGACCGGCCGTCGGAGGAGAGACCGACAACGGGCTAGCCGATGCGGCCGGGCTGGCCGCGCGGGCATGAACGGCGTCGCGCCGGTCCCGGGCGTCGCGACCCTCAGGAGCGCGGCGTTCGGCCGCGCGACCTTCATCGGGGCGGACCGCGGTACCGACGCCGCCGCCGTGCCTGCCGCTGCCGGCCCGGCTGGGCTCGTGCCCGTTACCGAAGTCGGCGCTGTCTGCATAGCCCGCTTCCGGGCGGCGGAATCCCTGCGTATCCCAGCCCGGGGCGTCATAGCCCAGGTCGTAGTCGACATCTCCGGCGTTGCCCCGAAAGCCCCCGTCGGCCGGCGGGCGGCCGTGCCCCGCCGGGCCTGCGTCGCGATACCGAACGTCAAAGTCATTAGCTTTGCTGCTCACGCGTCCTCGCTGCTGGTGGCTCGGAGGTCGCCGGTTATCGGAGTGCGACCTCTACCCGAAAGGCGGGCTCCCCTGTCCCAGTGAACCCGCCGAACACAAACGTTACCTCCTGGAGACCATGTTCACTGGCTGGCCAGCGTTACTGGCTGGACCGCGCCCGCCGCCTCCGGCGTACGGCAGGTTCACCAGTGCCGAGAACGTAAGAGGAAGCGAGGTGGTTCCACCCGCAACTCTGGCAGACCTCGACCACATAGACCCGGAATTCGCCGTATTCGGCCGCCATTTCCGCAAGTTCCCGACTTTGCTTGACCCGTCCCTCGTACTGGCCCAGCTCGTCCCCGTAGACGTATGTCACGTGGGTGAGCCTGGTCTTCCGGCAGATCGGACAGGGGTCCTCGGTGGGCTCGCCGTGGAACTTGGCGGCCCGCAGCAGGTACGGATGAGCGTCGCAGACATCAGTGACGGTCGTGCGCCCGGCACGCACGGACGCGAGTGTGGCCCGGCGGGCCAGCCCGTAATCCACGACGGATCGCCTAGACGTCATATTCGCCAGCGTACGTCGGAACTGGCCCTGAGCCGAGCCCAGATTTAGTCTTCTTCGCCGCCGAAGCGTTACCGGCCAGCGGTAAGGCGCCCGCACTTGCATGCGGGCACACCACTGCGTAGGATCCACATGTATCGGTTCGATACATCGAAGCGATCTAACGGTTTGATCTAACGAACCGAAGTATCGCAGCGAGGCATCGATCCGATGCAAACAGGGATATACCACGGACTTCTGGGGGAAGCGTGGGACGTAACCGCTCCGGTGTACTCGAGCTAGCCGTGCTCGGGCTGCTGCACGGAACTCCGATGCATGGCTACGAGCTCCGTAAACGCCTGTACACCGTGCTGGGCGCGTTCCGCGCGCTCTCCTATGGGTCGCTGTATCCCTGCCTGCACGAACTTCTCGCCGCCGGGCTGATCGCGGAGGAGCACGAGGAGGCCGAGGCGGCACCCGCCCGGGCCAGCACGGCCCGGGCCAGCACGGCGCCGGCCCGGGCCAAGGCGGGACGCCGGTCGCTGAAGGTGTACCGGCTGACCGCCGACGGCAAGGAACGGCTGCAGGAACTCCTGGCCGAGGGCGGTCCGGCGACGTGGGAGGACGACGGGTTCGGCGTCCACTTCGCGTTCTTCGGGCTGACCAGGGCTGACGTGAGGCTCCGGATCCTGGAGGGCCGCCGCAGCAGGCTCGAGGAGCGCATGGAGGCCATCCGAGCGGCCTTCACGCGCACCAGGGAGCGGGTGGACCGGTACACCGAGGAATTGCACCGGCATGGCCTGGAATCAGTGGAGCGGGAAGTCCGGTGGCTGAACGAGCTGATCGCGTCGGAGCGGCAGGCCGGGCAGTCCGGAGCGGACGACAACATTTCCGAGAAGGAGTCATCCTGATGGGTAAGGTGCGCATCGCCATCGTGGGCGTGGGCAACTGCGCCAGTTCCCTCGTGCAGGGACTGGAGTATTACAAGGACGCCGAAGAGGGTGTCCGGGTTCCCGGCCTCATGCATGTCCGGTTCGGTCCGTACCACATCAGCGACCTCGAGGTGGTCGCCGCGTTCGACGTGGACATCAAGAAGGTCGGCTCCGACCTCTCCGAGGCCATCAACGCGAGCGAGAACAACACCATCAAGATCGCCGACGTGCCGCCGACCGGCGTGACCGTGCAGCGCGGGCCGACCCTGGACGGCCTGGGCGAGTACTACCGGGAGATCATCACCGAGTCCGACGAGCCGGCCGTCGACGTCACCCAGGCGCTCCGCGACAGCGGCGCCGACGTGCTCGTCTGCTACCTGCCGGTGGGCTCGGAGAACGCGGCCAAGTTCTACGCCCAGTGCGCCATCGACGCGCACGTGGCGTTCGTGAACGCGCTGCCGGTGTTCATCGCGTCCAACCC
>JAICWX010000628.1 GCA_025934635.1 Streptosporangiaceae bacterium
GCGAAGAGGCTGAGGCGGCACTCCAGGCCTGGGCGACCGTCCAGCGCGACGACCTAGTCCGTGCCGCCCACCAGGCCGGGGTTGCCAAGAACCGCATCCATGTCCTGACGGGAATCGCCCGGACAACCATTGACCGCATACTGGAGGCCCCCGTGGGCACCACGACCCAGGCGCTGGCCGGGTACCTCGCCGCGTTCACCCGGGCATGGCCCAGGCAGCCGCAGCGGCAGCCCTTCGGGTATTACCATCCGGGCTACCCCCATGCCACGATCGCGAGCGAGCACACGGCCGGCGAGGTCGCGCAGTGGCTCCTCGCCGACGCCGGGTTCAAGGCCCTCAAGCTCGGCAACTGGCTCAGCACCCCCGACGGCGAGCTGGTGATGGCCGCGATCGGGATGCTGGCCCCCGCGCCGTACGCGCAGGACATCGAGCTGCTCGCCGAGGCGCTCCAGATCGCGGCGAGGCAGCAGCAGGCCGATGCGCGCGCGAAGATCGCCGCCGCGATCGCCCTCGGCGGCGTGGCGGCCCTGGCCATCGGCCCGGCCGGCGGGAAGTAGGGGCCTCATGTACGGCGATCAGCTGCGCGTCAAGCGGGAGCTCTTCGGCTTCGCGGCCGTCTGGCATCACGGGGTTGAGCTGCCGGGCGGCCAGGTGGCGGAGAACGGGCCGTTCTACGGCACCCGCATCAGCGACCTCGCCAGCTTCGCCAAGGGCGGCGTCGTCGAGGTCGTCGCCCATGACATGACCATGGCCCAGCGCGAGGCCGCCGTCGAGCGCGCACGGTCCCGGGTCGGAGAGCACGCCTACGACGCGCTCGGCTGGAATTGCGAGCATTTCGCGACCTGGTGCGTCACTGGCGCGCCCGTGAGCTCGCAGCTGATGGAGTGGGTGGCGCGCCTCGCCGAGGCCGCGCTAGCCGCCGCAAAGCCGCCCGCTTCGTGACCTCCGCACGGCGTAAAGGAGCACGCTAGGCAACGCGCCTGCAGTAAGCCAGCGAAACCCCGGCCTGGCCACGCGCAGGCCGGGGTTCGCGCTTTCATGCCCTCCACGGTGACGCTGTGGGATGATCCTCCCGCCTGGTTCGACTCCCGCGGCATTTCCCGGCCGCAAGGGGTTCAGCAGTTCGTTAGGTTCATCAGCGCCCCCGCCGCGACCGCCCCGGATCCTCAGTGGCAGACAGTTAGGTTAGGGCACATCCCGCCCGGGGGAACACTCCCCTTGCCGGGACGGGCAGCATGCGCCAGGGGGAGCCATGCGGTCTGTCCCCGCGGACGTACCTCGTGATCGACGAGTCAGCGGAGAGACTCCCGCGCCACGTCGACCAGGTATGCCCCTACACGCTCCAGGGGCTGGTGAAGGCGCTGGCAGAGGCCCGGCTCCGGTCCTTTGGCGACAACCCCCAGCTGGTCCTCGCGCGGGACGGCGAGGCGTCCCGGATTGTTCGCCGGTTCGAGCACGGCCACGAGACCAACGGCCGAGGCTAGCGCCGCCGACCCTACGCCAGCCCAGAACGCCGGTCGGTGTAAACCATCGCGAGGAACTCGGCTAGCTCCTCGTCGGACTCGAAGAGATCCGGGCACGCCAGCTCGTCGACCGACTCGACCGGCCGGGCATATAACGTATGCCCAGGTCGTGCCGACCGCGATAGAGCGCCAGCTTGCTAAGCCCTGCCCGACTCGATGGACATGGGATTCCGCCGATGGTGCCCGGACGCTCGCTGCCAGCGGCGCGCGCGGCGGCTATGGTCACCTCACCGCAGCCAGGCCCGATACCGAGCACGCTCACCTACACGGGCCATCTTGATCCGGTGGATACAGGGCCGCGCTCCGCGATCCTGCTGCCATGGCACGCATTACGGCCAGGAGCTTGCCGTGTCCGGCGGGAGCGGCCGCGAAGACGGCGAAGGCCGGCGGTGGCCGGGACTTACCTGGTGGCCTTGCGCCGCGATGGGGAAGAAGAGCTCAGGATCCTCGTCCCACCGGGTCCCTGTCGGCATCCAGCTGGAGAAGCCGACGACGGCTCTCATGATCGTGTCCTGGCCGGCGCGGTGCGGTCGTGCCGTGCGGTCGTGTGTCCGCCAGCTCGCGGGTGTCCAGGCGGTTACCGGGCCGGGCAGCGCCGGCCGGGTGGTCCTGCTGGCCGAGCAGCCGCGTGCGCAGGTGAGCGAGCGCGCGGGCGCTCAGCCGGGAGACGTGCATCTGGGAGATGCCGAGCTGCTGGCCGATCTGCGCCTGGGTCATGTCGCCGTAGAACCGCATGATCAGGATCTCCTGCTCACGCGGGGGCAGCTCGCCCCAGTGCGTGGCGACGGCCCGCATGCCGAGCATGCGCTCCAGTCGCGGGTCTTCCGCGCCGAGCAGGTCAGCCAGGGTCGCGCCGCCGGGCTCGCCGCTCAGCGGGGCGTCGAGCGAGCCGGGCCGGAAGGCGAGCTCTGCCCGCCGGGCCTCGCGCACCGCATCGCCGGTGACTCCCAGGTGCCGGGCCAGATCGGAC